>NZ_ANBC01000685.1 GCF_000341125.1 Nocardiopsis lucentensis DSM 44048
CGGGCGTCCAGGTACGCCGCGTCGGCCTTGGTGAAGGCCGCCTCGGCCTTGGCCAGGCGGTCGATCTCGGGGGCGTCGGTCGCCAGGTTCCATTCCCTCGCCCTGGCCTCGGAGATCCAGAGGGTGAGGGAAGCCTCCACCTCGACGGGGTGCCGCCGGGTGGTGGGGGAGCCGGCCGGTCCGCTCCACGCCAGCCACGACGCGGGAACCCGGACGAGGAACTGGCGGGAGGTACCCGGCCCCTTGGCCACCGCGCCGGTTCTGCTGGAGGAGGACCGGCCCTGCCCCGACCGCGCGTTGCTCGCCAGGTCCGCTCCGGCCGGGCTCTGGCGCAGGCGGTCGTCCGGACGGCCGGTGGTCATGACCTGGGAGGTGACGTCCAGGGCGTTCGTGCTGGACTGCGACCGCGAGGAGGAGGACCCGTGCTGTCCGTGTTCGGCGTCCCTGGCGCGGCTCTCCCCGCTCACCGCCACGATCGCGGCGCGGCCGGGGGCGACCAGCGCCTTGAGGTTCACCGTCGTACCCTTCACGTCCGACAGCTGCACGCCGTCCGTGTGCTGGAGGGCCTCGGGCGCCAGCCCGCGCAGCACCAGCTCGCTCGCCACCGCGCTGATCGGGTTGGTGCCCGTGTCGCGGCCCGCCACGTCGTCCAGATACTCCCGGGCCGAGCGGCCGCCCTCCCCGGGGCGCCAGCCCCCGTCCCGGGCGGCTGACTCCACCGCCGCGTCGAACACGCCCCGGCCGGCGCCCTGCACCGCGACGGGTGCGTCGGTGCCGCCCTCGCCTCGGAGGGAGGTGTAGCCGTGGGACGCGCGGCGGTTCGTCCAGGCGGCGACGGGGTCGGTCGCCGACGTCCCGTCCCCCGGAGCGGCCGCGGTGTCCGTCCCGGGGGCTGTGTCGCCGGTCGTGTCCGGGGTGGTGCGCTCCGGAGGGGCCGTGTCCGCGTCGGTGCCACCGTCCGTCGGAACGGCCACCGGAGCGGGGAGGGGAGCCGCGGTCGCGCCTTCGCCGTCCCCGACGGGGAGGTAGGGGATCGGCTGGACGGTCTCCACCGCGCCGCTCCGTCCCGTCCCCGTGTACGTGTGCCCGCCGACCTCCAACGTCAGCGTCAGCGTGGTCTCGGTGGAGACCACCGCGTACGGCCCGAACCCGACCCGCTCATAGGTGCGTTCGACCGACACGCTCTCGGAGTTCGACTCCTCCTCCCCCGACTGGTGGCGCACGACGAGGTCACCACCCGCCCGAAGGGCCGCGCTGGAGCCCGTGCCGCCGGAGACGGGGGCGCGGGCCTCGAACAGCCCGGAGAACGACCAGCCGGACAGTTCCAGGGTTCCCTTGTCGGCGCTGCGGACCACGACCACGCGCTCCACGAACTCCATCATTCCGCCGAACTGCCGGGTGCGGGCGGCGCCGCGACGCACGGAGATGTTCAGGGTCGCGGTGCGCGAGAAGCCTGTGGCGCGGGTGGAGGACCCGCCGGAGTCCGCGTCCCGGTGCACGGCCGTGGTGGGGCGGACGCGTACCCGAATAGGAGGGACGTGGTCCAGGTCGCGGCTCATGTGCGTGGACAGCTGGTGCACCAGGTCCTCACGGCTGGTGCGGGTCAGCTCGTAGCCCCCCGCCGACAGAGCCGTGATGAGGTCGTCCAGCGCTTCCTTGGGGTCCAGGGGACGGGACTGGTAGCCCTTGTCGGCGAGCCCCTCCATGGGCCGGACCGGTGCCCGCGGCGCCGCGGGCGGCGCGTGCGAGCCGATGGTGGGCGAACCGTCGGGCGCCCAGTCGATACGGTCCCTCACCAGGCCGTCCATGTAGGCCCACAGGGCCGGGACCACCCCTTTCTGGGCGCGGGCGACCGGTGCCAGCCACGCGGCGTGGTCCGACTCCCCCGGAGAGCGGGGAATCGTCAGACCCAGGCTGAAGTCGTGCTTGTGCTCGAACGCCTGGGCGATCACGCCGTCGGTGACGAACTCGAGCGAGGGACCCGCGAGCTTGACCTCGGTCCGGGAACGCAGGCTCTGCGTCGCCGAGGTGGTGTCCCCCCGGCCGAGCAGGTGGTAGCGCGCCTCCGCGCCGGGGCCGATGATCGGGTCCACCGCGGTCGGCGGAGGAGCCTCCCCGGGCGAGGCGCCGGTGTTGGTGTTCAGCCCGCCCCGGCCGAAGATCCCGAAGAACAGCCCCCGCGTGCTGACCTTCGCGGTTCCGATCGCGCTCTCCTTCGTGTGGGAGGACTCCACGGAGGCCGACGGCCGCGGGGCCAGCGACTCCACCCTGGTGGGCAGGTACCAGGTCGCGATGGTCAGGCGGTTGCGCGTGGGAGGGATCGTCCGGTCGGTCTGGAAGCGCAGGCGGCTGCCGAACTCGGACGTCAGCGCCGGTGTGGCGGCGAACTGCTGGGGGGACATGTGGTTGGCGATGATCTCGCCGGCACCCGGCTGGGACTCCAACGTGCCCGGGAGGTCGCGCAGCGTTCGGTTCAGCTCGTCGAAGGTGTGGGAGAGGACGTTGGTGGGGCGGTCGCCGTCCCGGTTGACGGTGGTGTCGAAGACCTGCACGACGTGGAAGGTGTTCACGAGGATCTCGGCGGCCCGTGTGCGCGTGATCGTCGGCGGGTCGTCGCCGCCGGCGGGAGGCGCCACGTTGGTCAGCAGTCTCGGCGCACCCTCGCGGAAGAGGTCGCGGGCCCGCGACGCCGGCAGTCGGCGCAAGGACCCGGGCGCCCCGGGGGAGGGCGGGTCGAGCGGGATCGACCGGCCGGGCCGTGGGGCGTGCAGCTCGATGCGGCCGCGGACGCGGTCCCGGCCGTCCGTGAACAGGTCGCGCGAGGTTCGCGGCTTTGGCTGGTCGATCCGGGCGGACCGGGGGACGAGGGTGTCACCGGGGCCGATCCAGGCGCCGAACTCGACGTCGGCGAAGAGCTGCTGGGTTCCGCTCTTGTCCTTGACGTTGTCCTCCGCGGTGACCGAACGGCCGGAGCCGCGATGGTCCACGGAGCGGTGCTCGCCGGTCAGCCGCGCGCCGCCGCCTCCGGAGAACAGCGGGACGTCGCCGGAGTCGACGGTGTGCGTCCCTCGCCAGGTGGCGGTCGCACGCAGCTCCAGCGCGTGCGTACGCGACGTGTTGTCGCGGCGGCGAAGACCGGCGGAGGCCCCCGATGTGCTGCCGGTGTGCGACCCGCTCACCTGCGGACCGGGAACGGGGGCGCGCACGGAGGCGGTCAGCCACAGCGAGATGTGGTCGGGCACGCTGATCCGGTACTCGCCCGCCTCGTTGCCCCAGGGGAGGAGCTTGGTCTCGGTCAGCGTGACCTCCACCCCGTGCCCGATCCAGTCGCCGTGTCGGAAGCGGAAGGACCGGAGGTTGACGGCGTTCAGGACCTTGATCGTGTTGGCGACGGCGGTGTCGCGGTTGCGCCGGTGGTTCCATCCCGCGTGGGACCGGTCCGGCCGGGAGGAGCCCGGTAGCGCCATGTGCGGCAGGACGAGGCCCGGGTACCGGGCGTCGATCCGCCGCAGCAGCCGGTGGGCGTACTCGCCGAACACGGTCACGGGACGGTTCCCGGCGTCCAGCCTGACCTCCGCGCCGTCGGGGAAGGTGACGGCGCGGACCTGGGAGTCGCCGAGATGGGTGAGCCTGGGGCGGCTGAGGAAGGGGTCGCGCAGGGCGGGCGCGCCGGGTAGGGGGGCGTTGGCCGAGGGGTCGTTCAGGATCAGGGCCTCGTGCGAGGTGACGGCCTCCATGGAGGTGACGTCGAACAGGGTCGGCGCGGTGTCGCCGTCCACCCACACGGCGACGCGCCGCTGAACGCTGTAGACGACGGTGTCCGTGCTGTGGAACAGGCGCGCGTTCCAGGCGGCCGACTGCCGGGCGCGGCCGCTTCCCGTCTCCCGGCTGTACTGGTACTCCACGATCGGCAGTTCCAGGCGGACGACGTCCCCGGCCAGCCGCTCCATCACGCCGATCCCGGGGCGCACGGAGAAGCCGGAGTTCCGGTTGGCCGTGCTGGTGCTGCCCCGGGTGAACCGGTCCGTGTGCTTGATGTTGAAGGACTTGGGGATGTCCGGGACCTTGGTCATCCGCAGCGGGTAGGACCACACGGTGACCGCCTTCGGGCGCCCCTCGGAGTCGTGGAAGCCCAGGACGGCCGCCTCGCCCGTCAACACGGGCAGGTGTTTGACGAGGGATTCCGGACCGAACAGGTCCGTGACGGCGTCGCGCGACCTGGCGCGCCGCCGTTGCGACCACCGGGTCCGGAGCGCGCTCTCCCCCGGGGTGTACAGGCGCCGGAGCGGGTTGCGCCGTGATCGGCGCGTCGGCGCGGACAGGCCCAACCGGTCGGCGATCCACTCCGCGATCCCCTGGTCCGCGGTGCGTGTCCCGGCGGAGGTGTCGCCGTCGTGGACGACCTCCACGGCGGAGATCGGGTGGCTGTTGGACAGGTAGCCCCCCACCCTGGTGGGCGCCGGCGTCCGCCGTGGCCGGGGAGCGAGGGGATCGGGGAAGGTGATGGTGTCCGGCAGGTCGTCCCGACGGGGTGCCAGGCCGCCCATGAGCGTGAGCTCCACCCCTCGCGGCACGGCGCCGGGCGCGCTGTGTTCGCCGTCGGCGCTCAGCACGACGCGGAGGTCGGCGGAGTAGTCGACCCCCTTGCCCGTCATCTCCGTGGTGCGCAGCTGCGTCTCCCCGGTGTCGCCGGAGTGCTGCCAGGAGCTCGATCCGATCCCGACGTTCGCCCGCAGGCTCGGTAGCGGGACGGTGCCGCCGGTGGCGAGTAGGTGGCCGCTGAACTGGATTCCGAGGCGCTTGACCGAGCCGGAGGAGTCCGAGGCCGAGTTCCCGGCCTGCTCCTGGATGTCGTCCAGCCCCTTGAACTTGGCCCTCGCCGGACCGTCGCCGGCCGTGGTGCTCGGGCTCCAGTCGTCCTCGGACGAGAGTCTGAGCTGGTAGGCGCGGCCGTCCTCGCCCTCGATCCGCACGCCACCGGGGCGGAAGAACGGGCGGACGTCCCGGGTGAGCCGCTCGCGGAAACGGTCGCGCACCTCGTCGGGGGGTGCGGGCCGCACGGAGGAGACCACGGCGTCGGGATCCACGCGCACGCCGTAGGACTCGATCCACCCGGTGGTGATCAGGTAGTTCAACCTGATGACCGGTTCCTCGTCGGAGTCCGTTGAGTCGGGTGTGTCGGGTCGTGAGGGCGGAAGGGGGGTGTTTTCGGGAAGCGTGGTGGGGTCCGGTGTGCCTGGCCGTGACGGTGGAAGCGGGACGTCCTCAGGCCCGGGCCGGGCGTCGGAGCGGTGGTCGGTGCTCGTATCGTCCCCGTCCGACCGGGTGGGGACCGGGGGCGGAGCGTCGGACCCCGACGACGGTCGGGGAGCCTCGACCCGTGGCTGGCCCGTGCCGTCGGGAGCGGGAGTGTCGGGTCGCGAGGGTGGCAGCGGGACGTCCTGGGGGAGCGGTGCGTCTTCGGGTGTGGGCGTGCCGCGTCGTGAGGGCGGAAGCGGGACGTCTTCGGGGCGCGGGGCGGTGGTACCGGGGTCGGCGGCGTCCGTGGTGCTGGTGGTGACGGGGCCCGCGTTCGCGCTGTCCTGGGACACAGCGGTCGTGTCCTGCGGCTGGGGGGAGGCCTCGGCGGCGCCGGTGGGCGCCTTGGGAGCCGTGTCGTCGGCCGGGCCGTCCGGGTTCGCCCTCGTACGCGAGGGCGGGTGGGACGCGCCGTGGCGTTGACCGGCGGTGTCGTCGATGCGCTGGGGGAGCGGGGCGTCCCCGGGCACGGGAGTGGCGGGCCGCGAGGGTGGGAGCGGGACGTCTTCGGGGCGC
>NZ_ANBC01000686.1 GCF_000341125.1 Nocardiopsis lucentensis DSM 44048
CCGTGAGGGAGGGAGCGGGACGTCCTGCGGGAGCGGGGCGTCCCGGGACGCTGTGTCGGTGGTGCCGCTGGCACCGGCGGTTCCGGTGGCGCCGTCGGAGACGGGGGTGTTCCCGGGCGCGGGGACGGTGGCGCTCGCCTCCGGAGCGGAGCCGTCCCCGGGCACGGTCGAGTCGGGGCGCGACGTCGGCAGCGGGACGTCCTCGGGTGACGGTCCGGCGGACGGCGGTTCCCCGTCAGCGGTGGGGGAGTGCGTGTTCCGCGCGCTCACCTGGGACGACGAAGGCGAAGGGGTCGCGGACGATACGGCCGGCGCCGCCGACGACGGTT
>NZ_ANBC01000687.1 GCF_000341125.1 Nocardiopsis lucentensis DSM 44048
GGAGGAGTCGGTCCCCGTCCGCAGTTCGGCGTGGAACAGGTCCGTCAGGTCGCGGACGTCGGCCTCGGTCGGTGTCCTGCCTCCGTCGTCCGCGGTGTCGCCGTCCCGCACGGGGGTCGGGGTCCCGCCCGGTTCCGGAGCGAGGTCGCGCATCGGATCGGGGGCCGCCCGGGACGGTGAGGGCGAGGAGTCCGATGAGGATGGGCCGTCGTCGGCCGGGCCGGGGGAGTCCTCGGTACGGGGTGAATCGTCCTCGTGCGCCGGTGGGGGACCGGTGGCGGGGACGTCGGTGTCCGGTGGCGCGATGCTCAGGTCGCGCAGGCCGTCGATCGCGCCGACCAGGCCCATGGTGGACAGCTGCTGCACCACCGATGTCGTCGCGCCCGCGACGGCGGACATCCCCGACGCCTTCCACTCCCCTTCCGGGGAGAACAGGAGGTTGGTGAGCCCCTCCCCGACGTACCCCTCCACAGCCCCCGAAGCGGCGCCGAGGCCGAGGTCGGTGAGGCGGTCGCGCCACCGGCCGCCGAACTCGCGCACGGTCCTGGCGAGGGCCTCGGGCACGTCGCGGGCGAGGTGGTCGCGGGTGGCCTTCGGCAGCGGCAGGGGAGAGAGCAGGTCGTCGAGGGCGGCGCCGAGCTCGGGCGTGTCCCACCTCTTGAGGAAGGCGCCGGCGTAGTCGCGGCCGAGGTCACGTGCGGCCCTCTCACCCAGTACCGGACCGAGGTGCTGCTCGAAGGTCGCGGCCGCCTCGTCGAGGAACCGCCGCTCGGCCCCGGACGACTTCCACCCGCCGCCCGGGATCTGCGCGGGTGTCAGGAAGGCCGAGGAGTTGCGGCTGAACAGGTGGGACAGGTCCCGGCCGAACCGGGGCGTCACGTCGCCGGGTGCGTCGGCGCCGTCCGGCCGGTCGGGGGAGGAGGGGTCGTCGGCGCGTGGGGGCGGGGACACGGGGGGTTCGGGAACGGCCCGCGGCGGTGTCGGCGGGTTCGGCGTCGGATCCGGGGCGGGCGATCGCGGCGGTGGTGCGAGGGTGTCGGCGGGTACGTCGTCGACGCTGTCTCCGAGGCCCTTGGACAGCCGGCCCTTGAGGAACAGGTCGCCGCCGAAGGACAGTCCGGCGCTGAGCAGCCCCTCCACGAACGCCCCGGCGGCGGCCATGCGGGTCAGTTCCCCGTCCCACTCGTCCCGGTTCCCCTGGTCCATCTGGATCCGCTGGATGAGCAGGTCCATCGTCACCCCGAACAGCTGGGCGACGAACAGGTGGCTCAGCAGGTTGCGCACCAGCCAGTCGAGGATGTCGCGGATCATCGTCTGGCGGATGAACCTGAAGACCGAGATCCAGGACAGGGAGGCACCGAACGTCCAATAGGACATCGCCACCGCCCAGGCGATCTCCAGGGCCAGCTGGATGAGCTGGCCGATGATCATCCACTTGGCGTACTCGACCTGGTTGGCGGCCTGGCGCGCGTACTCGCGGATCTCCTGGGCGAGCCGCGCGGCCTCGCCCAGGTAGTCGCGCTCGCCCTCGGTGAACTGTGCCAGGGACTTCTCGAAGTAGGCGGTGGTCCGGCTGTCGAACGTCGAACTGACCTTGCGCCGCAACACGATCACCAGCTCGGGCAGTTCGGTGCCGAGAATGTACTGGACGGTCTCGTACACGTCGGACAGGTCGCGCAGTCGATCCTCGTCCACGTCCGGCCATCGAGTCCCGGTGAGACCGTGGAAGAGATCGACGAGTTCGTTGGGAATCTGCATCCCCATCGGACAGTTCCACCTCACCCCACGCAGAACCACAAAATCACAGGCATAAAACAACATATCCTTGATTTCTGGTGTGCCAGTGGGAGGATTTTCTCTTCATGGATTGTTCGATGTCCTGTCATCCAAGCGAGTCGCCGATATCCATCCCATGGGAGTCGTCGGTGTTCGACGTTCCACTCCCTTCACCCGGGAGTGGTTCGGGTCGGCTTCACGTCCCGTATGGGCGGGTGCGGTTGAACTCCAGGAGAATTCTCCGGTGGTGATGTCATGGTCCGCTCGGCCGTCGAGGCGATCCCGGTGACGTTCCCTCTCGATATCGCCCAGAAAAGGTGCCGATACGCGGTCATCCCTTGCCTGGGTGAGTCCGCCGTGGTGTGGCGCCCCACCGCCGCCGACCGGTGACCGTCAGGCCGAGGCGACCAGCACGACGTGCAGGGTCCGGGGGCCGTGCACACCCTCCACCCGCTCGAGCTCGATGTCGCTGGTGGCCGACGGGCCACTGACGAACGTGAGCGGGGCGAGCGGGTCCAGGCGCTCCAGCGCCTCGGGAACCCCGCCCACCACCTGGTCCGCGCGGACCACGCACACGCACACGTCCGGCAACAGGGACAGCGCCCGGCGTCCGCAGACAGCCCCCGCGTCCAGGACGAGCGTCCCGGTCTGGGCGATCGCGACGGCCGTACCGGTGACCGCGGCCCCGCACTCGCTCAGGCGCACGGCGGGGCGGCCGTCATCGCGACCGGCGCCCGAGGGCGTCCACGTCCCCGGGAGTCCGGGAGCGGCCAGCACCTCGGCGCGGTCCGGGCCCAGCGCTTCGGTCAGGACGCCCTCCACGGTCGCGGCCACCTCCTCGGGGCCACAGCGGTGCACGGCGGCGCGGTAGTCGACCAGCCGGTCCTCCAACAGGTCCAGCAGCTCGGGATGACCGGGCGGGCGACCGTCGCTTCGCCGGTAGGCGCGCGGCACCTCCGTCTCGGTCGCCTGGGCCGCGCCGTTGGCCGCGCGGATGCGCGCCAGGATCTCCTCGCGTGCGCTCACCGGTGGGAACTCCTCGTCTGTTCTGTGTCCACGGCCGCCGGGGCGCTCTCCCCCGGCGCGGTGGTCGGGCCGGGGCCGGGAGACCGGCGCCTCACGTTCGATCACCGTGGTCGCGGGCCCAACGCCGGGTGAACGTCTCACTCGGCGGGGTGGGCAGGTCACGGGTGCGGGTCCACTTCGACAACGGCGGGGGCAGCGCGGCGGGCAGGGTGGCGCGGCCGCGGGCGAGGAGGCGTCCCAGCCGGGTCAGGCGCTGGGCCGACCGCCACAGGCGGGGGGGGGACATCACCCGGGCGACCGCCCCGAAGGCGATCCTCTCCGCTGACGGCCTCCGGTCCGACTCGACCTGCCGACCGCGCAGGTCCACCAGGATCGAGGGGATGTCGATGGCCACCGGGCACACCTCGTAGCACGCCCCGCACAGCGTGGACGCGTACGGCAGCGACGGGTTGGCCTCCACCCCGGTCAACTGCGGGGACAGCACCGCGCCGATCGGTCCCGGGTAGACCGAACCGTAGGCGTGCCCGCCCGTGCGCTCGTAGACCGGGCACACGTTCAGGCACGCGGAACAGCGGATACAGTGCAGCGCCTGGCGGCCGGTCGGGTCGGCGAGCGCGGCGGTGCGGCCGTTGTCGAGCAGCACCAGGTGGAACTCGCCCGGACCGTCCCCGGGGGTCACGCCGGTCCAGGTCGAGGTGTAGGGGTTCATCCGCTCACCGGTGGACGAGCGCGGCAGGGTCTGGAGGAACACCTCCAGGTCCCGCCAGGTGGGGACGGTCTTCTCGATCCCCATGACGGTGATGAGGGTGTCGGGCAGGGTCAGGCACATCCGGCCGTTGCCCTCGCTCTCCACCACGGCCAGGGTGCCCGTCTCGGCGACCGCGAAGTTGGCGCCGCTGATCGCCACCTTCGCGCGCAGGAAGCGTTCACGCAGGTAGGCGCGTGCGGCCATGGCGAGTTGGCGGGGGTCGTCGGTCAGATCGGGATCGACGCCCGGCATGGTCTCCAGGAAGATCCGCCGGATCTCGGTGCGGTTGCGGTGGATGGCGGGGACCAGGATGTGGGAGGGCCGGTCGTCGCCGAGCTGGACGATCAACTCGGCCAGGTCGGTCTCCCACGCGGTGACACCCGCCTCCTCCAACGCCTCGTTGAGGCCGATCTCCTGGGTGGCCATCGACTTGACCTTGACCACCTCCTCGGCCCCGGTGGCGCGCACCAGGTCGGTGACGATCCGGTTGGCCTCGGCGGCGTCACGGGCCCAGTGCACGGTGCCGCCGCGCTCGGTGACCCGCCTCTCCAACTCGACCAGGTGCTCGTCGAGGCGGGCCATGGTGGCCTCCTTGACCGCGCGACCGGACTCGCGCAGCTCCTCCCAGTCGGGCAGCTCGGACACCACGGAGGCCCGCTTGGCCCGGATGGTGCCGGTGGCGTTCGCCAGGTTGGCGCGCATCTGGTGGTCGGCCAGGTGGCGGGCGGCCGAACGCGGGAACGGCTCCTCACCCCCCAGGTTGCCGGTGCCGTGCGGGATGCCGGGCATGCCCAGGAAGGTCCGGCTCACGTGGCGGCCTCCTTCGTGTCTTCGGTGGCGGCGAGGATCTCGGCCAGGTGGACGGTGCCGGTGGCCGCC
>NZ_ANBC01000688.1 GCF_000341125.1 Nocardiopsis lucentensis DSM 44048
GCCCGCCGTGCACACCTCCGCGCGGGTGGACACGATCGAGGCGATCTTGTCGGAGAGCATGGCGGCGGAGGTGTCGGCGTTCTTCAGCGCGAACGTGCCGCCGAAGCCGCAACACTGGTCGGCCCCGGGCAGCTCCACCAGTTCCAGGCCGCGCACGGCCCGCAGCAGCCGCAGCTCCTGCCGGTCCCCCAGGCCCAGCACCCGGGCGCCGTGGCAGGCGGGGTGGTAGGTGACGCGGTGCGGGTAGCTGGCACCGACGTCCTCCACGCCCAGCACGTCCACCAGGAACTGGGAGAGTTCGTAGGTGCGCTCGGCCAGCTCCTCAGCGGCCCGGGCCAGCCCCTCGTCACCGGCCCCGCGCGCCACCATCGCCTGCTGGTGGCGGATGGAGGCCACGCACGACCCGGAGGGGGCCACCACCACGTCGGACTCCTCGAAGGCCCGCACGTGGTTGGCGACGACGCGCACGGCCTGGCGACGGTAGCCGGAGTTGATGTGCATCTGCCCGCAGCAGGTCTGGCCGTCGGGAACGGTGACGGTGTGGCCGAGCCGTTCCAGGAGGCGGGCGGGGGGCCACGCCGCCCGCGGCGCCATGGTGTCCACCACGCACGTGGCGAAGAGTGACACGCGCATACCGATGCCCCTTCCGTCGACCGTCATCCGGACGTCCCGCCGATCCTGGCCTCGGCATCCTCCCACGGCCGCCGGCTCCCCGTCGGCTCGTAACGGCGCACGCCGGCGGAGTCGGCCACGATCCGGCGCAGCCCCGTCAGGTCGCCCTCGATCGCTCCGACCGCGCGCGCCTGGACCAGCAGGTTGCCGATCGCGGTGGCCTCGGTGGGACCGGCGATCACCGGCAGGCCGACGGCGTCCGCGGCCCGCTGGCACAGCAGGGTGTTGTGCGCGCCGCCGCCGACCAGGTGCACCGCGTCGATCCGGCGTCCGGTCAGATCGGCCGCGCGGTGCACCCAGCGCCGGTAGGCCAGGGCGAGGGAGTCGATGACGCACCGCGCCGTCTCGGCGTCGTCGGCGGGCGGTCGCTGACCGGTGTCGCGTGCGTAGGAGTCGATGCGCGCGGGCATGTCCCCGGGTGGGAGGAAGCGCGGGTCGTCGACGTCCACCACACAGGCCAGCTCCGGAGCGCGGGCGGCCCGGGCGATCAGGTCGTCCAGCCGTACCTGCCGCCCCCGCCGGCTCCAGGTGCGCACCGACTCCTGGAGCAGCCACAGACCCATCACGTTGCGCAGGTAGCGGACGCTGCGGTCCACCCCCAGTTCGTTGGTGAAGTTCGCGGCCCGTCCCTCCTCGGACAGCAGCGGCGCGTCCAGCTCCACGCCCACCAGGGACCAGGTTCCGCAGGAGACGTAGGCGAAGTCCGGCCCCGTGGCGGGAACGGCGGCCACCGCCGAGGCGGTGTCGTGGGAGCCGACGGCCACCAGCGGAGTCCCGGCCGCGGCGCCGACGGTCTCACCGGGGCGCACCGGTGCCACCACGGTGCCGGGTTCGACCACCTCGGGCAGCAGCGGGGCCGCGTCCACCCCGAACGCCTCGGCGAGGACGTCGAGGACGCGGGGCGACCAGCGGCGGCCGCGGACGTCGAGCAGCCCCGTCGTGGAGGCGTTGGTCAGTTCGGCGACCTGGGCGCCGGTCATCCAGTGTCCGAGCAGGTCGGGGATGAGCAGCAGGCGCCGGGCGAGGGCGGTCCGGGCGTCGGCGGCCGCCGCGGCGAGCTGGAACACCGTGTTGAACGGCTGCACCTGCAGGCCGGTCACCTCATACAGCTCGGCGGAGGACAGGTGGGCGAACACCCGGTCGGGCGCGCCGTCGGTGCGCGCGTCCCGGTAGTGGACGGGGTTGTCGAGCAGGGAGCCGTCGGCGTCCAGCAGCCCGTAGTCCACCGCCCAGGAGTCGATGCCCGCCGACGCCAACGGGCCGAACCGGTCGGCCGCCTGCCGTAGACCGGCGGGG
>NZ_ANBC01000689.1 GCF_000341125.1 Nocardiopsis lucentensis DSM 44048
GTCCCAGTGCAGGGTGCCGCCTCCCGGGCCGGGCAGGTGGACGGGCCCGTTGGGGAAGCGGGCCACCTCCTCGGTGCGCAGTCGCCCGCCGTCGAGGTGCCCGGCCAGGACGCGCCCGCTGGAGGCCCCCAGGTCGACGGCGGCGTGGACGGTGCTCATCGCAGGAAGGCGGCGGCGACGCCGGAGTCGACGGGCACGTGCAGACCGGTGGTGTGCGCCAGCTCCCCGCAGGTGAGCGCGTACACCGCGTTGGCCACGTGTTCGGGCAGCACCTCGCGCCCCAGCAGTGTGCGTTTGGCGTAGAAGGCGCCGAGCTCCTCCTCGGCCACCCCGTAGACCCTGGCGCGCTGGGCTCCCCACCCCCCGGCGAAGATCCCCGAACCGCGCACCACCCCGTCGGGGTTGACGCCGTTGACGCGGATACCGTGCTCGCCCAGTTCGGCGGCGAGCAGCCGCACCTGGTGGGCCTGGTCGGCCTTGGCGGCGGAGTAGGCGACGTTGTTGGGTCCGGCGAAGACCGCGTTCTTGGAGGCGATGTAGACGATGTCGCCGCCCATACCCTGCGCGGTCATCACCCGGGCGGCCTGGCGGGAGACGAGGAAGGAGCCCTTGGCCATCACGTCGTGCTGCAGGTCCCAGTCCCGCTCGGTGGTCTCCAGCAGCGGCTTGGAGACGGACAGTCCGGCGTTGTTGACCACCAGGTCCACCCCGCCGAAGGCCAGCGCGGCGGCGTCGAAGGCGTCGGCGACCGCGTCGGCGTCGCTGACGTCGCAGCCCACGCCCACGGCCGTGTCGGCGGTGCCGAGTTCGGCGGCGGTCTCGGCGGCCCGGTCGGCGTCCAGGTCGGCGACCACCACGCACGCGCCCTCGGCGGCCAGGCGTCGGGCGATG
>NZ_ANBC01000690.1 GCF_000341125.1 Nocardiopsis lucentensis DSM 44048
GCCAGCGGCCTGGGCTCGGGCAGACGGGCGAGCTTGGCCTCCTCCAGGGCCCAGTACTCGATACGGAACTTCTCCGACTCCTCGATGGGCCGGTAGGCGGACAGCGCCTCGGCCCCGCGCATGACGTTGATCGCGTTGACGTAGAACTCGCCGGCCACGCGCGCGGTCTTGGCGTCCTTGCCGAAGGAGAACATGCCCACGCCCGGGACCAGGACGATCGCCGGGTCGGCGCCGCGCATGGCGGGGCTGTCGGCGGTGGCGTGGCGCTCGTAGTAGGCGCGGTACTCGTCCCGGTACTCCCGGTGGAGTTCGCGCAGCCGGGCCGCGGCGTCCTCGAGCGGGGCGTCGGCGGGCAGGTCCAGGACCATGGGCCGGACCTTGGTGCGCAGGAAGTGGTCGGGGCAGGAGGTGCCCAGCGCGGCCAGCCGGGGGTGCTCGGCGCGGGCGAGGAAGTCGAGCACCTCCTCGCTGTCGGTGAAGTGCCCGACCTGCGGGTGGTCGGTGGAGGCCAGGCCGCGGACCACGGGGGCGAGTTCGGCGGCGCGGGCCCGGCGCCGCGCCGGCTCCAGCGGCTCGCGGCCCTCGACGACCGGGCCGAACGGGTCGGGGCGCCCGCGGTCGGCGATGAAGCGTTCGGCGGTACGGATGATCTCCAGGGAGTGGGCCTGGCACTCGGCGCTGGTGGCGCCCCAGGCGGTGATCCCGTGTCCGCCGAGCACGACTCCGATGGCGTCCGGGTTCTCCTCCGCGATGCGGGCGATGTCCAGCCCGAGCTGGAATCCGGGGCGGCGCCAGGGGACCCACAGGACGCGGTCGCCGAAGCAGGCGCGGGTGAGCTCCTCACCGTCGGCGGCGGTGGCCAGCGCGATCCCCGAGTCGGGGTGCAGGTGGTCGACGTGCGCGGCGCGGACCAGCCCGTGCATCGCGGTGTCGATGGAGGGCGTGGCCCCGCCGCCGCCGAACCGGCAGTGGTCGAAGGCGGNTGGCCGGGATAGACGTCCACGAGCGCGCGGAGCCGGTCCAGCCGCAGCACGGCCAGCCCGTCCTCGGTGAGGGTGCCCAGGTCGCCGCCGGAGCCCTTGACCCAGAGCAGGTCGACCGGCTCTCCGGTGACGGGGTCGGTCCGGGTCCCGGCGGCGGAGGTGTTGCCGCCGGCGAAGTTGGTGTTGCGCGGGTCGGCGCCCAGCGTGTTGCTCCGGGCCAGCAGGTCGGCGACGGTGGAGTCGGTCATGTGGGTTCCCTGGTCGTGGGTGGTGTCGGCGGTCGGCTCGGTGCTCACGCGCCCCACCCCGCCTGGGTTCCGCCCACGCGCTCGGCGGTGACCTCGTCCAGGTAGCCGGAGCGGGCGTGCGCGGCCATCGGGTCGGGGGCCAGGCCCATGTCCTCGCGCAGTTCGGCGAGCAGGGGGCGCACGTCGGTGTTGAAGGCGTCCATGAGCGCGGCGTTGGCGGCGAGCACGTCGCCGTCGCGCTGGGCCCGCGCGAGCGCGTCGCCGTCCACCAGCAGGGCCTTGGCGGTGGCCTCCTGCACGTTCATCACCGAGCGGATCTGCCCGGCGATCTTCGGCTCGATGTTGTGGCACTGGTCGAGCATGAACGCGACCCCGGTGTCGGCGGCCAGGCCGCCGCCGCGCGCCACCTCGTACATGATCCGGAAGAGCTGGAAGGGGTCGGCGGCGCCGACCATGAGGTCGTCGTCGGCGTAGAAGCGGGAGTTGAAGTCGAAGGCGCCGAGCTTCCCGGCGCGCAGCAGGACGGCGACGATGAACTCGATGTTGGTGTGGGCGGCGTGGTGGCCGGTGTCCACGCACACGACGGCCCGCTCGCCCAGCTCCAGGCAGTGGGCGTAGGCGGTGCCCCAGTCGGGGACGTCGGTGGCGTAGAAGGCGGGTTCGAAGAGCTTGTACTCCAGCAGCATGCGCTGGTGCGGGGCGAGCCGGTCGTAGACCTCGGCGAGGGCGTCGGCGAGGCGGTCCTGGCGGGCGCGCAGGTCGTCCTGGCCCGGGTAGTTGGTGCCGTCGGAGAACCACAGCTTCAGGTCCCGGGAGCCGGTCGCGTCCATGACGTCGACGCACTCCAGGAGGTGGTCGATCGCCTTGCGCCGCACCGCGGGGTCGGGGTTGGTCACGCTGCCCAGGCGGTAGTCGTCGTCCTGGAAGACGTTGGAGTTGATGGTGCCGATACCCACCCCGAGGTCGCGGGCGTGCGCGCCGAGGGCGGCGTAGTCGTCGACCCGGTCCCAGGGGATGTGCAGGGCGACGGTGGGGGCCACCCCGGTCAGGCGGTGGACGTGGGCGGCGTCGGCGATCTTCTCCCACGGGTCCCGGGGCACGCCGGGCTGCGCGAACACCTTGAACCGTGTGCCGGAGTTCCCGAACGCCCACGAGGGGAGTTCGACGTGCTGGCGCCTCAGGGTGTCCAGGACACCGGCGGGGAGGTTGGGCAGGGCTGACACGGGACGTCTCCGTTCGTGGCTGGGGCGGCCGTCTTGAGAAGAGGTGTTAAATCGTTTTTACTAATTAGCGTCGAAGGTATCCACAGTGAGACAGGGTTGTCAATATCACTCTGGCGCGTATCAGGGGGAAGGTATGCCCAGGTCAGTAGAACGTTTCACATGAGATGCGGGAGGATCCCCGCGTCGTTCACCGGCCAGGCCGGTTCCGCCGCACCGTCCCCGGCTCGGCGGAACCGGAGGGATCAGACCGTCAGGTGGACGTACTCCAGCCCCATGAGGTCGGCCACGGCGCGCACGTCGGCCGCGCGGGGCCCGGTGCCCAGCGCCCAGTGGTGGGCGATGCCGCTGGCGCTCCAGGCGTCCACCCACTCGCCGGGGTCGCAGCCCAAGTCCACGCGCGAGGTCGTGTTGCCGATCCGCGGCAGCGGGCCCTCGCCGGTGCGCCCCTCGGCGGTCAACAGGGTGAACGACCCGTCGCGGCGCTGGATGACCCCGAACAGGGTGACCGGGCCGTGCCTGACGTCGAACTCCACCGACACGCCCCAGCCGCGCTTGCCGTGGTAGACGCCCAGGCCCCGCAGCAGCGGCCTGCGCGCGCTGATCGCCAGGTGCGCCGGGCCGTCGTGGCCCATCTCCACGTGTCCGCGGGTGAAGTCCAGGGCCTGGAGTTCGGTGAAGGACCCGCCTCCGCCCAGCCGGTCCATCATCAGCATCGCCATGCACGTGCGCAGCTCGAACTCGCCCACGGCCGGAACCCCCCGGGCGGTCAGCAGCGAGGCGCCCAGGATCATCCCGGCGCCGAGCCTCTCGTGCAGCTCGCCCGCCAGACCCCGGTGGTAGTAGGACAGGCTGTCCAGGGAGAATCGGTCAGCTTGGCCTCCACCGACGACTCCTCGGGGCCGGGCACCCGCTCGCGCAGGTCGTCGAACTCCACCACCTCGACGTGGCCGCCGAGGTTGCGGGCGATGAGCGTGGGGTCGGTGGCCACGTCCATCATCCCCGGGTACACGTGCCCCATGAGCCCGTGCCGCGCGTCCCGCATGGTCGCCCGTACGCCCGCCGCGCGGATCCAGCGGCCGATCCGCTCCCAGGCGCGTTCGTCCTCCAGGTGGCCCGACACCGAGCGGAACTCCACGCCCAGGCGCTCGAACAGGTTGGCCATCTCCGGAAGGGGACAGGCGCCGCAGTAGGCCAGCCACTGCCCGGTGTCGACGGTGGCGTGGTCCATGGACTCGGTCGGCTGCAGGTTGACGAACAGCACGGGGGCGTGGCCCCGCTGGGCGATCGGCGCGATCATCGACGAGGTCAGATAGGTGGTCAGGAAGCAGACGATGAGGTCGCAGTCGGCGGAGCGCAGGCGCTCGGCGGCGGCCGCGCCCTCCTCGGCGTCACTGACGAAGCCGACGTCGACGACGTCCGCGTCGAACCCGCGCATCCGCTCGGCCACGCGCCCGGCGGAGCGGCGCAGCCGCGGCAGCAGGTCGGGGAACTGCGGCCAGTACGTGCCCAGTCCGCCCGCCACCAGGCCCACGGTGGGTTGGTTCCGGCGGGGGGGGGCTCCGGTGGCTGAGCCGGTCGTGACGGTCATGCTGGACCCTCCTCAGCTGTCAGGTCCGGCGCGCGGCGGTGGACCCCCGGACCACGAGTTCGGGGGTGAACCACACGCGCTCGTGCCGGTGGTCGGGGTCGTCCAGCTCCGAGCCGAGCAGACGCATGGCCGAGCGGCCGAGCTCGTACTTGGGCTGGGCGACGGTGGTCAGGCCGGGGTGGACGAGGTCGGCGAGGTCGACGTTGTCGTATCCCACGACCGAGATGTCCTCGGGTACGCGGACACCGCGCTGGCCCAGGCCCTTCATCAGGCCCAGCGCCAACTGGTCGTTGGCGCAGAAGACGGCCTGGGGGCGGTGGCGGGGGCCGCCGGTCAGTACCGCGTCGACGGCGCGCTCGCCCTGGACCGCGTTGAGCTGGGGCTGCTGGACCACCCGGACGGTTTCCTCGGGATCGAGGTCGGCCTCGGCGCACGCGTCCAGCAGGCCCCGGTGGCGCTGCCGCACCTGTTCGATCGCGAAGGGGCCGGTCAGGAACGTGATCCTCTCGTGCCCGAGCCCGATGAGGTGGCGTCCGGCGGCCAGACCGCCGGCGTGGTTGTCGACGCTGACGCTGCACCCGACGTCCTCGGACACGTCGCCCCGGTCCAGGGCCACCCAGGGGGTGCCCTGGCGGCTCAGCCACACCAGGTCGGACAGGTCGTCGTCCACGGGCATGACGACGGCCCCCGCGGCGCGCTGTTCGGCGAGCAGGCGCAGGTTGCGCCGCTGGCGCTCATGCCGCTCCGCGGAGTTGAGCAGGACCACGGCCAGTCCGGACTCGGCGGCCTCGTCCTCGACCCCGCGCGCGACCTCGGTGAAGAAGGGGTTGGTGACGTCCAGGACCAGGAGTCCCACCGAGCCGCTGCGGCCCGAGCGCAGGCTGCTGCCGGAGGAGTTGCGCACGTAGTCGAGTTCGGCGATGGCCTCCTCGACCTTGCGCCGGGTCGCCTCGGCGACGCGTTCGGGGCGGTTGAGGACGTTGGACACGGTGCCGGGGGAGACCCCGGCGTGCCGGGCGACCTCGGTGATGCCTACCGTGCGGCGGCTGGCGCGTGGACTGGGGCTCAAGGACTCTCCCGGGCAGGCTCGAACGGTCGGTCGTAGGGCGACGCGAACGGCATGGTACTGACACGGCCCTCGGATCGGGCACTCATGCTCACATCCGGATTGAAACGTGTCAATAACCTTCCAGAAAACCGCGCCAGCTGAGGGGGCGACGTAGGCTCGGGCGAGAGGGCGACTGTGGGTCGTTATCAGGGTGAGACCTGGGATTTCTTGGGTCGTCCCCTTGACGTGATGGTGTGTCCCACTTAACATCCACTTCATATTAAAACGTTTTTTGCTCGGTTGTCCTGGATCGCCAGGAGCCGGCACACGAAGTAAGGAGGGCGCACGTGGCGGACGACCGATCACCGGTGCCTCCACCCCTCGCACTGGTCGACGTCACCAAGTTCTTCGGGAGCGTCCGAGCCCTGCGAGGACTGTCCCTGCGCCTGCGCGCCGGGGAGATCCACGCCCTGGTGGGGGAGAACGGCGCGGGCAAGTCCACCCTGGTCAAGACCATCGCCGGGGTCCACCGCCCCGACGGCGGACAGGTCCTGGTCGACGGGGCGCCGACCGAGTTCACCGCGCCCGCCGACGCCCAGCGCGCCGGGGTCGCGGTCATCTACCAGGAGCCGACACTCTTCCCCGACCTGTCGGTGGCCGAGAACATCTTCGTCGGCCGACAGCCCCGCACCCGGCTGGGCACCATCGACCGCGTCGCCATGCGGCGCGCCACCCGGGAGGTCTTCGACCGGCTCGGCGTGGACATCGACCCCGACCGCCCCGCGCGCGGGCTGTCCATCGCCGACCAGCAACTGGTCGAGATCGCCAAGGCCATCACCCGCGACGCCCGCGTCCTGGTCATGGACGAGCCCACCGCCGCCCTGTCGGGGGTCGAGGCCGAGCGGCTGTTCACCGTCGCCCGCGCGCTGCGCGACGGGGGAGCCGCCCTCCTGTTCATCTCCCACCGCTTCGACGAGGTGTTCGGACTGTGCGACCGCATCACCGTCGTCCGCGACGGCGCCTTCGTCTCCTGCGACCCCACCGGTGACCTGGACGTGGACACCGTCGTGCGGCGCATGGTCGGCCGTGACGTCACGAGCCTCTACCCCAAGGAGGAGGCCGAGTTCGGCGACACCGTCCTGGAGGTCGAGGGCCTGACCCGCCACGGCGTCTTCTCCGACGTCTCCTTCTCGGTGCGGGCCGGTGAGATCGTCGCCCTGGCCGGGCTCGTGGGGGCCGGGCGCAGCGAGGTCGTGCGCGCCGTGTTCGGCGTCGACCGCTACGACGCGGGCACCGTCCGCGTCCGGGGCGGGGACCTGCCCGCGGGGCGGCCCCGCGCCGCCANNNATGGCGCTGGTCCCCGAGGACCGCCGCCAGCAGGGCCTGGTCATGGAGTCCTCCATCGAGCGCAACGCCACCGCCACCCGCCGCTGGCCGCTCAGCCGCCTCGGGCTGCTCAGCTCCCGGGCCGAACGCGCCAGCGCGCGCGAGTGGGGAGCCAGACTCCAGCTCAAGGCCGGTGCGTTCACCGACGCCGTCGCCACCCTCTCCGGCGGCAACCAGCAAAAGGTCGTCCTGGCCAAGTGGCTCTCGACCGAACCGCGCGTGCTGTTCGTCGACGAGCCCACCCGCGGCATCGACGTGGGCACCAAGGCCGAGGTCCACCGCCTGCTGTCCACCCTGGCCGGCCAGGGACTGGCCATCGTCATGGTCTCCAGCGAACTGCCCGAGGTCCTGGGCATGGCCGACCGGGTCCTGGTCATGCACGAGGGCCGCCTCACCGCCGAACTCGACCGCGACGAGGCCGACGAGGAGTCGGTCATGTACGCGGCCACCGGACAGCGACCGAGCGAGGCCGCCTGATGAACTCACCCGTCACCGCGCCGCCCGCCGCCACGGCGGGGGCCCCGACCAAGCCCGCGGGGCGCCCGTCCGGCCGCCCACGGCAGGTCCGCGAGATCGGCGTCCTGCTGGCCGTCGCCCTGCTGATCGGCGCCACCTGGCTGCACAACCCCGGATTCCTCTCCAGCCAGGGCGTACGCGACCTGTTCCTGGGCGCCACCGTCCTGTCCGTCCTCGCCGTCGGCCAGGCCCTGGTCCTCATCACCAAGAACGTCGACCTCTCGGTCGGCTCCGTCATGGGGCTGGCGGCCTTCGGCACCGGGATCCTCTTCGTCACGTTCCCGGGCCTGCCCGTGCCCGTCGTCATGCTCGCCGGGGTGCTCATCGGCCTGGTGTGCGGCCTGGCCAACGGCCTGCTCGTCACCGCCGTCCAGGTCCCCGCCCTGGTCGTCACCCTGGGCACCCTGTACGCCTACCGCGGCCTCAACCACTGGTGGGCGGCGGGCGGCCAGGTCAACGCCCACGACATGCCCGAGTCCTTCCTCGCCCTGGGCCGGGTCAGCGTCCTGGGCGTGCCCCTGCCCGCGGCGATCGCCGTCGCCGTGGTCGTCGCGGTCGGCCTCTACCTGTCCCACTACCGCTCCGGCCGAGAGCTCTACGCGATCGGCTCCAACGCCGACGCCGCGCGCCTGTCCGGTATCCCCGCCGGACGCCGCGTCATCGTCGCCTTCGCCGCCAACGGCGCCCTGGCCGGACTGGCCGGGGTCCTGTTCGCCGCCCGCTACGGCACCGTCGACTCCACCGTCGGCACCGGCATGGAACTGCAGGTCGTGGCCGCCGCCGTCGTCGGCGGAGTCGCCATCGCCGGGGGAGTGGGCACCGTCTACGGAGCCGCCCTGGGCGCGGTCCTGCTCACCACCATCACCGCGGCCCTGCCCATCTGGCAGATCAACCAGTTCTGGCAGCAGGCCGTGGTGGGCGCGCTCATCCTGGCCGCGATCGGCCTGGACCGCCTGCTGGCGCTGCGCACGGCCCGCAAGCTTCGAGGAGGAGGTGCCCGTGGCGCCTGAACGCGTCATCACCACCCCGGCGTCCGGTGCCCCGGCGGCCGGTCCCGACCCTCGGCCCGGGGGCGTGCGGCGGATCGGTTCGCTGCTGTCCCTGCGCGAGTCACCGGTCGTCGCCGTCCTCATCGTGACGCTGCTCGGCGCGTCCCTGTTCGTGGACATGTTCGCGACCGGACGCAACATCAACTTCCTGCTGCTGAGCATCGCCGCCATCGCCCTGATGGCCCTGCCGATGACCCTGATCGTCATCACCGGCGAGATCGACCTGTCGGTGGCCAGCACCCTCGCCCTGAGCAGTGCCACCCTGGGCGTGCTCTGGGAGGCCGGGGTGCCCATCGAGACCGCGCTGTGGATCTGTCTGGCGGTGGGCGCGGGTCTGGGCGCCCTCAACGGCGTCCTGGTCACCGTCCTGGGGCTGCCGTCCCTGGCCGTCACCATCGGCACCATGGCCCTGTACCGGGGGCTGGCCTACGTCCTGCTCGGCGACCGGGCGGTCGCCAGCTACCCGCGCGGCTGGGTCAGCGGCGCCCGCGACCCCTTCCTGGGCATCGAGGGGCTGCCGTGGATCGCCGTGGCCGTCCTGGCCCTGGCCGCGCTGTTCGCGGTCCTGCTGCACGCCACGTCCCTCGGGCGCTCCCTGTTCGACATCGGCAACAACGACGAGGCCGCGCGCTTCTCCGGAACCCCCGTCAGGTGGACCAAGTTCTGGCTGTTCACCCTCAGCGGCGCGGTCGCCGCCGGCGCCGGGGTGTTCTGGACCCTGCAGTACGGCACCTCGCGCGCCGACACCGCCTTCGGCCTGGAACTGCAGGTCGTGGCCGCCGTCCTGCTGGGCGGCGTGTCCATCTTCGGCGGCGTCGGCTCGATCCTGGGAGTCATGAGCGGCGTGCTGCTGCTCGGCACCGCACGCAACGCCCTCCAGCTCTTCGGCCTGACCAGCGAGGTGCTCCAGATCGTCACCGGTCTGATCCTCATCGCCTCGGTCGTCGCACCGAACCTCGTGGCCCGGATCCGCTCCAGACGCGCACCCGGCCCCGACCCCGTCCCCGGCTCCACCGACCGTCCACGTACCGGAGAACAGTCATGATCGATCCCCTGCGCCCGCGCCACCTGACCCTGATCGCCGCGGCTGCCGCCGTGCTGATGACCGCCGCCTG
>NZ_ANBC01000691.1 GCF_000341125.1 Nocardiopsis lucentensis DSM 44048
GACCGGCACCGCCGACCCCGACGCGGAGATCCCCGAGGGCCTGAAGATCGACTTCCTGCCCAAGCAGCTGAACAACCCCTACTCCGACATCGTCAACGCGGGCGGGGCCCAGGCCGTGGAGGAACTGGCCGGGGAGTACACCGAGCGCGGCGGTACCGAGCCCACCGCCGACTCCCAGGTCGAGTACATCAACGCCGCCAGCCAGGCGGCCAGCGACGTCATCGTCATCGCCGCCAACGACCCCGACGCGGTCTGCCCGGCGCTGAACGAGGCCCGCGACAACGGCGCCGCCATCATCGGCTACGACTCCAACGCCAACTGCACCGACGTGTTCGTGACCCAGTCCACCGACGAGCTCATCGCCCGCGCGCTGGTCGAGATGATCTCCGGGCAGATCGGCGGCGAGGGCACCTTCGCCATCCTGTCGGCCACCCCCAACGCCACCAACCAGAACACCTGGATCGCGGCGATGGAGGAGATCCTGCAGGAGGACGAGTACGCCGACCTGGAGCTGGTCGACACCGTCTACGGCAACGACGACGACCTGCAGTCCTTCCAGGAGATGCAGGGCCTGATGCAGTCCTATCCGGACCTGGACGGCGTCGTGTCGCCGACCACGGTCGGCATCGCCGCGGCGGCCCGTTACGTCAGCGACTCCGAGTACAAGGGCGAGGTCGCCATCACCGGTCTGGGCACCCCCAACCAGATGCGTGAGTTCGTCCACGACGGGACCGTCGAGGAGTTCGCCCTGTGGAACCCGCACGAGCTGGGCTACCTGGCGGGCTACACCGGGGCCGCGCTGAAGGCCGGACAGATCACCGGCGCCGAGGGGGAGACCTTCACCGCCGGTGAGCTCGGCGAGTACACCATCGGCGAGGACGGCGAGGTCGTGCTCGGCCCGCCGACGGTCTTCAACGAGGACAACGTCGACGACTTCGACTTCTAGCCCACCCGTCGCCCGCCATCGCCCAGGGGCGCCGCGCGCGCGTGGGGGCCACCGCCCTCAACGGACTCCCGCGGGTGCTGTGACCCCTCTCCCAGGGGGCGGACCGGACCCCTCCCTCCGGACCGCCCCCGTCCCCCTCTTCACGAAAGGAACGCCGTGCAGCGCGTCTGCTTCGTGCTCAAGGTCCGCCAGGAGCGGCTGGAGGAGTACAAGGAACGGCACGCCGCCGTGTGGCCCCAGATGCGCGACGCGCTCAGCGCCACCGGCTGGCACAACTACTCCCTCTTCTGCACCGACGAGGGCACGGTCGTCGGCTACCTGGAGACCGAGGACTTCGAGGCGGCCCGCGCCGCCATGGCCCGCACCGACGTCAACGACCGCTGGCAGGCCGAGATGGCGCCGTTCTTCGAGGACCTGCCCGGCCGACCCGACGAGGGCATGCTCCCGCTCACCGAGATCTTCCACCTGCCCTGACCACCGCCCCGACACCCCCCTGGCAGAAAGGCCCCCCGATGCCCCCTCGTACCCCCTCCGGGCGCCGCGTCCTGAACACGGCCCTGGCCCTGGCGCTGGCCGTTCCGCTCGGGGTCGCCCCGGCGATCCCGGCGGCCGCCGCCGACGCGCCCTCGGCCACACCCCTGGGCCAGCGGACCCTGGACGAGCAGGCCCTGTACTTCGTCTCCTACGACGGACTGGTCAACAACGGCTCCTACCAGCAGTCCGGCATCATCACCCACGGCGACCACCAGTACGCCGCCTGGTACACCGAGTCCCGTCACGCCGTCGTGGCCCGACGCTACCTCGACGGCGGTGACTGGCACACCGTCCAGCTGCCGCACCGGCTCACGGTGGACGACTCCCACAACAGCATCTCCCTGGGCGTCTCGACCGAGGACGGCCGACTGCACGTGGCCATGGACACCCACAACACCCCGGTGTACTACACGCGTTCGGCGGCGGGACTGCTCACCGACGACGCCCCCTGGACCGTCGACTCCTTCGAGCCGGTCGGCCGGGACC
>NZ_ANBC01000692.1:0-627 GCF_000341125.1 Nocardiopsis lucentensis DSM 44048
CTACCGGACCGGCGGCTCCGGCGACGGCACCCTGGAGCTGGCCGAGTACGACGGGGACGGCGACTGGACGCACCTGGGCGCGTGGTCGTCCCCCGAGGGCTCCTACGCGGCCAACGGAGCGGTCAGCACCAGCCGCAACATGTACCTGCACGGCATCGGCTACGGGGACGACGGACGCCTGCACGCGTCCTTCACCTGGCGTGAGACCGCCGCGGGCGGGGACATCCTCTGCCACCCGGGCGGACTGTCCAACCACGACACCGGCTACGTCTACAGCGACGACGAGGGGCGCACCTGGCGTACCGACGACGGCGCCGTGGCCGCGGTGACCGGGACCTCCCACCGGGTGTCCGTGGACACCCCCGGGCACGTGGTCGACCCGCTGCCGTTGAACTACGCCCTGATGAACCAGGAGTCGCAGGCGGTCGACTCCGAGGGCAACCCGCACGTGGTGATCAGCTACCGGCCGGGCCGGTTCGGGCACTGCTCCACCGACTTCGTCCGCGACCGCCGCGATCAGGGCTACGCCTTCCACCTGTACCAGGACGACGCGGGCCGGTGGCACAAGTTCGAGATTCCCGAGCCGCTCCGGGCCTTCGGCCGCTCCCGGCTGGGCCTGACCGGCGG
>NZ_ANBC01000692.1:632-2290 GCF_000341125.1 Nocardiopsis lucentensis DSM 44048
CACCGCCTACGTGGTCATGCCCTTCGGTCGGATCATGGCCGCGACCAGTGAGTCCGGCTGGACCGACTGGACGATGGTCCACGACGGGTCCGACATCGACGCGTTCGGCGAGGTGCTCGTGGACGAGTCCAGGGTCGCCTCCGATGGAGTGCTGTCGATCCTCTACCAGGAGGCCGGGGACCAGCCGTCCACGCCCATCCGGGTCGCCGACTTCCGGCTCGGCTGACCCGCTCAGGGCCGTCGGCCCGCCCACCGGGGCCCGTGCGTGCGCGCGGGCCCCTCGGCGTGAACCCGCTCGGCCCGATGACACCCCCGACCCGCATCGAGCACCGCGTCGTTCCCGGGAAGGAGGCCCGATCGGGGCCGGTGCCCCCGTTCCGGTGCGGCGGACGGGGAGGCGGCCGACGTTCTTCGGGCTTGCGGTCTGACACCGCGGCCCGCGACCTCGGTGGCGCGCCCCCTTGCCAGGCTAGGACGGGTGTCCTAATGTTGTAGCCGTCGCCTAGGGCGATCGTCCTAGAGCGGGTCGTCGAACGGAGGTGTGTCGTGGGCACGCGCGAGCAGATCGTCGACGCGGCCGACCGCCTGTTCTACGAGCAGGGCTTCGAGCCGACGTCGTTCGCGGTGATCGCGGAGGCCGTCGGGATCTCCCGGGGCAACTTCTACTACCACTTCAAGACCAAGGACGACATCCTCCACGCGGTGATCGAGGCCCGGCTGGAGAGCACCCGGGAGATGCTCACCGCGTGGACGGAGAGCTCGACGGACCCGCTCGACCGTGTGCGGCGGTTCGTCGAACTCCTCATCACCAACCGCGACGACATCGAGAGCTGCGGCTGCCCGGTCGGGACGCTGACGAACGAGCTCGCCAAGCTCGACCACCCCTTCCGCGCGCACGCCGTGGGCGTCTTCGAACTGTTCCGCACCTGGTTGCGCGAGCAGTTCGAGGAGCTCGGGTTCGACACGGAGGCCGACGACCTCGCGATGCGGGTCCTCGCGTCCAGCCAAGGCATCGCCACGCTGTCGAACGCCTTTCACGACAGCGAGTTCGTCCACCGCGAGGTCGACCGGATCAACACGTGGTTGACCGGCCTGCCGGCCTCCCGGGTATCCGCCGACCGCGCATGACGAGCGACTTCCGTTCCCCCTTCTCCCGTACCCCCTGTCTGTGAGGAGACCCTCGTGTACATCGTCCTGCTTCGCCTCTCCGCCAACGGCTCCGCAGCCGCCGACCACATGGAGGCCCACCGCGAATGGATCCGCCAGGGCATGGAGGACGGTGTCTTCCTGCTGGCCGGGAGCATCGAACCGGGGCGGGGCGGCGCGCTGCTCGCCACGGGGACCACGGAGGAGGACCTCCAGGCACGGGTCGCGAAGGACCCGTTCGTGATCAACGACGTCGTCACGGCCGAGGTCCTGGAGGTCTCCCCGGGGGTGACGGACCCGCGCCTGGCCTTCCTCAAGGACTGAGACCGCGCGCGGAGGCCGCCGTCGGGCGGTCCCACACGGATGCGGCGGGAGCGTGACGCCTTCGGCGCCGGCCCGAATCGGCGGGCCGGCGCCGAAGGTCTTCGGCCGCGGAGCCGGTGCTTACGCTCAGGCGCGGTCGACCATGAGCTGCCCGTCGGCGGCGCGCTGGCCGGTCAGGCCGCTGCCGT
>NZ_ANBC01000693.1 GCF_000341125.1 Nocardiopsis lucentensis DSM 44048
CGGGCTTGGCGTCGGGCAGCCCCAGGCTGTGGCCGAGCTCGTGCGCGGCGATGCGCACAGCGTCGTAGCCCGCCGCGGTGCCCTGGCGGCCCATCCAGACGACGACCTGCCCGCCCGGGCGCACCGGGCCCAGCTGGGCGCGGGGCCAGCCGTTGTCGGCGATGATGCGGATCTCGGCGTGCCGTCCGACGGGGGCCGGCTCCAGACGGACGTTGCTGACGCTGTAGTTCCACACGCGCACGGCCGAGGAGACCGCGGAGGTGTACTCCGCTGCCCGGCTGGCGTCGTAGTACAGCACGGTCTGGCGCAGCGGCTGGGGCCGCTCC
>NZ_ANBC01000694.1 GCF_000341125.1 Nocardiopsis lucentensis DSM 44048
CAGGAGGGGGGTGAGGATACGTCTCAGCATGGGGGTCTCCCTGGGGGTGAGGGTGCTGATCCATGTGGTGACCCGGTGGGGTCGGCCTGATGCTATGTGTAGTGACTTTTCACCACAAGATGGGCAGAACGCCTAATTTTGGCGCTGTGCACCGGCCTGGAGGTCGCGGGATCGGGTGAGCTGCTGGAGCTCTGCCCCGAGGGATTCGTCCGCCCGACGACCGGCTCCACCCGGGCGGACCAGCCGTGCGCGAGCGGGCCGCGCTCCAGCTCCCCGGCGATGGTCCCGGTCCCGTCACCACGGGCGAAGCGCTCGGCCACCGTATCCGCACCTGTTCCCGTCGCTGGTGCCCCCGGGGCGTCGACCGCCCCTCGCGCGTACCTCATGGGGGCGCCGTACAGCCGTGACCAGCCGGTGTCACGAGGTATGGGACATCACGGGTTCAGGCTGAGTGGAAGGCGACCCCATCGCGGCGTGCAGGGGACCACGGGTGTGCGAGCAGGAGCCGAATCGGATCCAGGCCAGCTCCCGCGCACTGCTTCGGTCGAGTGCGAGCAGACTGCGCGCGCCCGGCGCGAACGCCGCTGGCCCCTGCCGGGCGGCCGCGCGCAGCCGTCGCCAGCGCCGCGAATGCACCCGGTGACTGCGGTCGGTCACCCGCCGCCCCCGGGCGTTCTGCCCGCTCCGGGCCTCCTGCGGGGTGGCGTCGATCATCACCACGTGTACCTCGTACCGGCGGAGTCGGCAGAGCAGGGCGAGCAGCACACGGACCGGGCGCCGGGTTCCGCACTCGTGCACCACCACCGGGCCGCCGCACAGCGCCGCGGCCACCCGGGTCAGGTGCAGCACGTGCACCACCCAGCGCCACAGTGGGTAGGGGATCCGGCCGAGCAACGGCCCCAGCCGGTACCGCGACTGCAGCGAGTCGATCACCCGCACACCGTCCGCGGTGAGCACGGTCCGCTCCTCGTCCCCGCGGAGACCGAACAGCCGCCGTAGCAGGGTGCTCTTCCCGGCACCGGGTACCCCGGCGACCAGGACCAGGGATCGTTGAGGGTAGACCGCTCCGCGCACCATCACGTCATTCACTGTAGGCACATATCGCACCAAACCCTGGAACATTTCCGGTAGCTCCTCAAAGCCGACCTTCGCGCCGGTGAGGCACGGCTCCACAGCGGCCGCGTCACCGACGTCATGGTGCTCTGGTAGGTGCGGGCGATGGTGGAGTCTACCGAGATGTCCCAGATGATCAGCTCCTTCGCGTCGGCCCGGATCTGGAGCCGCTCGAATATGCCGGTCCGCGCCTGGAACCGTATGCCGTTGATCAGCTGCCGCCTGGTGTGCGCCGGTGGCCGCTCGGGATTGACGCCCTTCGGAGGCAACGGCTCCAGCGCCGCCCAGCGGGCGTCTGTCGGATCCGCCCGAGCCACGGGACATGATCATCGCATGACCTTGATCCGCTCACGAAACACGCCCCAGCGCCAGGGCCGACGGTCCCCGGACGGGCCGCGGCTGTATGCGCTGGGAGGGGGACCACTACGTGAGCGAGAAGCGGATCGGTCAGGCGGGGTACCGCGTGGTGTCCATCCCGGAGAGCACGAGGGTGAGGGAGAAGCCCTTTCGGTGGGGTCGGTGAGACGCGTGCGGGTTCGGCCCCTGGGTGTCGCCCAGGGCCTTTCGTCGTGCCGCTGACCTGCGGACAGGCGATAGCTGAGTGATCCACAGAGTTTTGCGGAACCGGTTGCGGAGGCGTGTCCCGCTATCTGTCGTGGGAAAAGATTTCGCCTCTGGATTTCCCTCCTCGGTGAGAGCGTCCTTTCCGCACTTGGACACTTCCCGGAACACTTGTCGCCTTGTAAGCGATAGGTTAGGGGTTCAAGTCCCCTCGCTGGCTCTCACATGGTCTGACCTGGGACATCTTCAGGCGGAGTCACTCCGCTGACAGCCTCACCGCCTGGAGAGCAATCGCCTATGTGCACCAAGCGCGTACGCCGGGGACCGCGCAACATGGCCGCCGGACCCCTGAAGCCCCACGTCGACTCCTTCGTTCTCACTCTCCGCGCCGCCGGGCGCAGCGAGCGCACCGCCACCATGTACAGCGAAGCGGTGCGGTGGTTCGCCGCCGAACACCTGCTGACCGGCGGTCGGCCGTCTGACATCGACGTTCGCTACGACACCGCCCCTGACAAGAGCGCTGACATGGTCACGTTCGAGCCTGTACGCGACTGGGAGCTGGTCGCGCGGGTGCACATCCGGTCGTGGCTGGTGCGGCTGCGCCGTCGCGGCCACAAGGACTCCTACCTCAACAACCAGTTCCGCTGCTTGCAGCAGTTCTTCAAGTGGCTGGCCGAAGAGGAAGAGATCCCGAACCCGATGCGCAAGCTCAAGCCGCCCACGGTCGTGCCCGAGCCGGTGCCGGTGTTCGAGAAGGACGCCACCAAGCGGATCCTGGAGATGCCGGGAACCCGTGGTGCGCGGGGGAAGGCGTGCAAGGTTCGGGACACCGCGATCATCATGCTGCTGCGCGACACCGGGATGCGCCGCCAGGAGCTGGCCGGACTGACGGTGGACGACGTGTCAGTCGCGGACCGGCGGGCGCTGGTGACCGGCAAGGGCGGCAAGCGGCGGTTCGTGAAGTTCACCTTCGAGACCGCCAAGGCGCTGGACCGCTACCTGCGCCAGCGCGCCAAGCACTCCCACGCGCACCTGCCGCACCTGTGGCTGGCGCAG
>NZ_ANBC01000695.1 GCF_000341125.1 Nocardiopsis lucentensis DSM 44048
CGCAGCTACGACCGGATCATGTGCGGAGCGGCGTGAGCGCGAAGAAACCGGCAACGGTTAGGTCAACGCGGTCGGTGAGTGGCTGACAGCGAGGTCTGTTAGCCACTGGAGAGGCTGTCATCCCTGGTCAGGTTGGGGTTCAGGGTCGGTGATCGAGACGCCCGTTCCCTTCCGCAGTCGTGGCTGACGGCTGTGTGTGAGCGGTGGGTCAGGGGCCCGTGAGACCCTCGTTCGCCTCCTGCGCGCTGATGGTCAGACCGCCGCCAGTCCAGCGTCAGCCGCGTCTCCTTGGGTCGGTCGGGTCATCACCAATCGACGACGGGAAGACCCACCATGCGTCACGACCCACTGCGCGCGGCCGAGCGCGAGTTCCTGCGCCTGGAGCTGGACACCGCCGACCTGCTGCGCGAGCTGGCACCGTTCACCGACGCCCGCCCGGACACCCTGCTGGAGCTGCGCGAACTCCTACTGTCGGGCTCGCTGGCCCGCCAGGTGCGCGACAGCGTCTGGCGGTTGGTGATCGAGTTGGCGCGCGTGCGCGAGGAGTGGATGGTGGCCGCCATCGGCCTGGCGATGCCCGCACTCCGGGCGTGCTCGGTTCGGATGTGCGCTGGCCTCGACACCCGAGCCGCCGAGGACGTCCAGGAGGAGATGCTGTCGGGGTTCATCGCCGCCGTCCACGAGGTGAACACCTCCTGGTACCGACTCCCGTGGGTGCTGCGCTGCCGCGCCAGCCGATGGGGGCTGCGGGCGCGTAAGGAGGCGCTGGCCGTGCCGACCGCGGTGGCCGAACCGCTCGCCAACGGACCCGCACCGACCGGGAACCCGGACCTGGTGCTGCAGGACGCGGTCCGCCAGGGCGTGATCACCGCGACGGACGCCGACCTCATCGGCCGCACCCGGCTGGACCGGGTGCCGTTGACGGAGGTGGCCCGAGAACGCGGAACCGCCTACTGGAAGATCGCCAAACGCCGGTCGCGCGCGGAACGGCGGCTCGCGGACGCGGTGCGATCGGGCCTGGTCACCGCACGCCTGTCCGCCCTGTCAGCGGCCTGACCGCTTGAGGACCGGGTCAAGGATCGCTGACACCGAGTCCAAACCGTCCCCCGTGGTGGCTCTGTTCCGAGGTAGGAGAGCCGACCACGGGGGGCGACATGGCGACTCCACACGAACGCCGACCACGGCGCGGGCGCTGCTCACCGAGGCCCTGGATCTGTGTGCCGGGGACCGCGCTGACCCTTGTCCTCGGGCTCGCCGAACCCGCACTCGCGGACGATGCGTGGCTGTTCGCCTACCAGCTCAACGACGTCATCCTGCGCCTCACACGACTGTGCCAGACCGTCGCGGGATCGGTGGCGACGCTGTTTATCATCGTCGCGGGCCTGCGCTGGATGCTGGCCGGCGGCGACCCCAACGAGATCGACAAGGCCAAGCGGGGGTTCGCCGGAGCGGCCGTGGGCTACGTCGTGGTGTTCGCGGGCGAGGTCCTGCTCTTCGCCCTCGACTACCTGAGCAAGTACGAGTCGCCATGAGGACGGCACCGACCGATCCCGACACGGGCGACGCCGAGCCCGAACCCGGAGGCTTGGAGCTGGCGAGCCCGAGCCTGGAGGAGGAGTACGCCGACGTCTTCGACTGCGGCGCTCTCGAGGTCTCCTGCCACATCACCCAGTGGTTCCACGGCCTGGTCCTCGGCATCCTCGAACCGCTCTTCGGCTGGATCGCCGGAACGCTGTTCACCACCCCCGGCCCCACCGACGGCATCACCGGCGTGTGGGAAGGCGTTTCCGCCACGGTCAACACCGTCTACGCCCTGCTGATCATCGCGGCGGGGTTCGTGATCATGGCCCACCACGGACTCCAGGCGCAGTACTCGGCGCGGGAGGTCCTGCCGCGCCTCGTGGTCGGGTTCGTCGCCTCGAACGTCTCGCTGAACGTTGTCGGACTCGCGGCACACGTCTCGACCTCCGTCGCCCAGGCCATCACGGCGGACGGCATCACCAACGAGGTGGCGGCGCAGCACCTCAGCGAGCGAACGGTGCTGTTCCTGGGTGAGGACGCGGCGATCGTCGTGCTCTTCCTCCTGGTGTTCGTCGTCCTGATGATCCTGTGGGTGATCGTGGAGATCGTCCGCATCGTCATCGTGATCCTGCTGATGGTCGGCGGACCGGCGATGCTCATGTTCCACGGGCTCCCACAGACCAACCGCGTCGCACAGATGTGGTGGCGCGCCCTGGGTGCGGTCTGCCTCGTACCCGTCGCCCAGGCCCTCGCCTTCGTGGCGCTCATGCGCGTGTTTTTCGAGGGCGACGCCCGCGCGATGTTCGGGGCCGCGCAGGTCGTGCGCGGAGACGTCAACCTCTTCGACCTGTTCCTCCTCTTGGTGCTCATCTACGTGCAGATCCGCATCCCGGTGTGGGCGTACCGGGCGGTGTGGTCGGGACCTTCTGGCCGATCCCCTGCGGCGGGGGTGGCCAAGGCCCTGACCTGGGCTGTGGTTCTGGCAGCCGCCTCGGCCGCGACCGGCGGGGGAGCGGCGACCGCAGGCGCCGTGGGCGGGAGAAAGGGCGCTCTGCTGAGGGTCGGACACCGGGGAATTCGCAGGATCCGCGAGAACCGTACCGCCGCACCCACGACGCCCCTGCCCCGACGCGTCCGCACCTGGCGCTTCGGCACGCCCGGCACCCGACCCACGAACACGTCGCAGGTGCGTCGGCACCCAGCCCGGAGCGGAGGCAACGGCACGCCGTCTCCTGCCCATCCGAACGTACCGGGAACGCGCGCCCCCAGGTACGCCTCCTCCGCGCCCGAATCTCGACGTTCCTCGACGCCGCCCACCGAACGTCCACCCGGTCCGCAGCGACACCCCAGGGAACGGAAGTCGGGACCCACCCACACACCACCGGACCGCGTGACCAGGCCCAGCGATTCCCGCCCCCACCTGGAACCCCAGCCGCGCCCGACCCCGCGTCAGGACAGGGCGCCCGCTCGCCCTCCGGCTCCTCGCTCTCCCGACCCGGGGGTGTGGGCGAAGCGGGCCGTCCAGCCCCGCCCATGGCATCGCAAGCCCCGCCCGCCCTGGGTCTGGAACCAACGACGGGACTGAGAACCACCACGGAAAGGCGGATCCATGGACCAGGACGTCTCCACCTGGCACGCACGCATCCCGGCCGACATCGACCGACCCGAACCCGTCCTGTGGAACCTCACCGCCCGGCAGTTGCTGGTCATCACGCCCGCCGGGCTGACGGCGTGGGTCCTGTTCTCGCTGCTCCTGGGCCACCTGACCGTGTGGCTGCTGGTCATCGTCGCGGCCGTGCTCCTCGCGCTTGGATGGGTGCTCGCGTGCGGTCGCAAGGACGGGATCGGGCTCGACCACATGGTCTGGCTGGCAGCGCGGTGGAAGATCCAGTCCAAACACCGCCACCCCGCCCCTCCGCCAGTGGACGACTCCGGAGTCATCGACCTCGACGGTCGCTGCGCGGTGCTCCTGGAGTGCGACAGCGCACCCTTCCACCTGTCCTCGGGCGAGGAGCAGGACCAGATGCTCGCGACGTTCGCGGCCTTCCTGGACTCGCTCACCTCACCCGCGCAGATCCTCATCCAGCGCCGACGCATGGACCTGACACCGCACCTGGACCGCCTTCGCACCGGGATCCCCCGCCTGCCCGCCGAACTGCGCCGCGCCGCCCGCGCCCACGCCGCCTTCCTCGACGGCCTCCAGCACCACCACGACCTGATCAGTCACCGCGTCCTGCTGGTCCTGACCGAGGACGGACCCTCGGACACCGCGGGTGAGGCACTCCTGCGTCGAGCCGAGGACGCCGTCTCCCAGCTCGGTGCCCTGGACGTGCGCGCCCGCGTCTGCGACGGCGACAGCGCCGACCAGATCATCCACACCTCCCTCCTCCCACACACCACCGCCACCACCGACGAGAAGGACCACGCATGACACGCCCACCGCACATCCGCCTGCACCCGCGCCACCTGGACGCGAGCGGATGGCTCGCCCAGACCATGGTCGTCACCGGCTACCCGCACGACGTGCGAGCCGGATGGGCCGACCCGCTCCTGACCTTCCCCGGACGGATCGACGTCTCCTGCCACGTCATCCCCGTCCCCGGACAGCTCGCCGCCGGGCGCCTGCGCCGTCGCCGCGCCCGCCTGGAATCGGCTTTGGGCACCGACGCCACCCACGGACGTCTCTCGGACCCCCAACGCGCCGCGGCCACCGAGGACGCCGCGGATCTGGCCGACCGTGTGGCCGTCGGCGACACCCGCCTGTTCAAGCTCGCCGTGTACATCACCGTGCACGCCCACACGGCCGAGGACCTCAACGCCGACCTGGACCGCCTGCGCGCCCTCGCCGGATCGATCCTCGTCGACCTGTCACCGGCCACCTACCGCTCATGGGAGGGATGGCGCTCGACCCTTCCGCTCGGCACCGATGCCCTGCGCATGGGCCGAACCGTGGACACCGAGGCCATCGCCGCCCTCATGCCCTTCGCCGGGGCGGATCTGTCCGCCGAGGCCGGGCGCACTGCCGTCGTCTACGGGGAGAACGCCCACACGGGCGGGCTGGTCCTCTGGGACCGGTTCCACGGCGGGCTCGACAACAGCAACGCGATCATCCTGGCCCGCAGCGGAGCCGGGAAGTCCTACCTCGCCAAGGCCGAACTCCTCCGCTCCCTGTACGCGGGCGTCCAGGTCAGCGTCATCGACCCCACCGACGAGTACGCACACCTGGCCGAGGTTCTGGGTGGCAACCGCGTCCCCCTCGGTCTGGAACACGGGCGGCTCAACCCCTTCGACCTTCCCAGCACGGGTGAACAGGCGTTCACCACCCGAGTGCTGTTCCTCCACACCCTGGTCGCCGCCATGGTCGGTGGCCTGAACGCCGCCGAGATCGCCGCCCTGGACGAAGCGATCCTCACCACCTACGCCGAGCGCGGCATCACCCGCGACCCCGCAACCTGGGGGAGTACGCCACCGGTTCTAGCCGACCTGGTCACCGCCCTGCGCGCCGCCGACACCGCGACCGACCATGCCGCCACCGCGCGCTCCCTGGCCGATCGGCTCCCCCCCC
>NZ_ANBC01000696.1 GCF_000341125.1 Nocardiopsis lucentensis DSM 44048
CCCACGGCTCCCGCCGGGGCCTGTTCGACGGACCCACCACAGTCCGTCTCACCGGTCATCTCACCGTCGTGTCCCTGCGCCACCTGCCCGAGGAACTCAAGACCGTCGGCCTCCTGCTGATCCTCGACGCCCTCTGGCGCCAGATCAGCACTCCCGGCCAACGGCGCCCCCGGCTGATCACCATCGACGAGGGATGGACGCTCCTGCGCGACCCTGTCGGCGCCCGCTACCTGTTCAACCTCGCCAAGAACGCCCGCCGCCACTGGGCCGGACTCACCCTCGTCACACAGGACGTCGCCGACCTGCTCGCCACCGACCTCGGCCGAGCCGTCGCCGCCAACGCCGCCACCCAGATCCTGCTCCGCCAGGCACCGCAGAACCTCGACGCGGTGTGCGAGTCCTTCCACCTCTCCCACGGAGAACGCCGCATCGTCGCCACCGCCGAACGCGGCAGCGCGCTCCTGGCCGCCGGGCGGCATCGCGCGGTGTTCCGCACGATCGCCTCACCCGTCGAACACCGGCTCCTCACCACCGACCCCCCCGAACTCGCCCACCTGGAGGGCCGATGATCACCGCCAACCTGGCCCTGTGGACCGCCGTTGCCAGTACCGGGGTCTTGTTGTGGATCAGCTCGGTGTTCGTCCTGCGCTGGGTCCGACACGCCTACCTGTCCCGAGGCGCACACGTTCTGGAGATCCACGCACCACCACACACGACCGTCGACCACGCCACGGCCTTCTGGACCCACACCCTGGGACTCCTCCGCCCACGATGGACCCACCGAGTCCTGGCACCGCACCTGGCCTGGGAGTACACCGCCACCCCCGCAGGGGTCCGCGTCCAGATCTGGATTCCCGGCACCGTCAACCCCCGCACCGTCCAACGCGCCGCCACCGCCGCCTGGCCCGGCGCCACCACCCGACTTGCGCCAGCCACACCAGCGATTCCGTACGGCCAGCACATTCGCGGCCACTGGCTCCGTACCGCCCGAGCCGACCACTACCCGCTGCGCACCACGTTCGCGGACGACTCCCTTCGCGGACTGTTCGGCGAACTCGCCAACCTCGGCCCAGGGCAACGGGCGCTCGTCCGCGTCTGCGCCCGACCCGCCAGTGGACGCCGAGCCACACGCGCCCGCGCCGCCGCCGCGCATCTGCGCGGTCAACACACACCGTTCCGCCCATGGCAATCACCACGGAGACAAGGTCAGCGCATCAACACGCTGCCCGGAATCAGCGATGACGTTCGCGCCATCCTCACCAAGGCGTCCTCGCCCCGCTTCACCTGCCAGATCAGTGTCGCAGTCACCACCGAACACCCCAGCCGCCAGGCGAAACACCGAGCGCGAGCCCGATCTCGGAACATCTCCGCGTCCCTGGCCGCCTATACCTCCGGCCTCAACGCGCTCCGACGCACACCCATGCCCTTCCCCGGCCTGTGGCTCCGGTGCCGCTACCTGGCCTGCGGCTACCTGCTCAGCACGGCCGAACTCGCCGCCATTGCCCACCTGCCCACCGACCCGGCCGTCCCCGGGCTCACCCGCGCCAGCGCCCGCCGCGTCGCACCCAGCCCCGACGTGCCCCGCACCGGCCGCGTTCTCGGCCATGCCGATGCCGGACCGCGCCGCCCCATCGCCACCACCGTCGCCGACGCCCGCCAACACATCCACATCCTCGGCAAGACCGGCTCCGGCAAGTCCACCCTGCTCACCCACATGATCCGCCAGGACGCCGAAGCCGGACGCAGCGCCTTGGTCATCGAACCCCGCGGCGACCTCGTACTCGATGTCCTGGACCGCCTCCCCGCACGCGCGATCGGCAACACGGTGCTCTTTGACCCCGCCGACCCGACACCACCGCCCCGGATCAACCTGCTCCAGATCGGCGCACCCGCCCACGCCGCCGACACCATCACCGGCATATTCCGCACCATCTACGCCGACTCCTGGGGACCGCGCACCGACGACATCCTCCGCGCCAGCACCCTCACCCTCGCCGCCACCCGCGACGCCGACCTGACGCTGGGCGACATCCCTAGGCTCCTCGCGGACGATCCCTGGCGCACCGGGCTGCTCGCCCAGCTCCACCCGACCGGGGCCCTGTGCGACTTCTGGCGCTGGTACTCCGCCCAGTCCCCGCAGATGCGCGCCGCTGCTACCGACCCGCTGCTGAACAAGCTCCGCACTATCCTCCTGCGCCCCTGGGCCGCCGCCGTCCTGGCCTCCGGGGCGTCCACGATCGACCTGCCCCACCTGCTCGACCACGGCGGCTTGGTCCTCATGCGCCTGCCCAAGGGCCACCTCGGCGAGGACACCGCCAGCCTCCTCGGCACGATCACCCTGGCCGCCACCTGGCACGCCATCACCGCACGCGCCGCTGTTCCCGAACACCGACGCCCGGACACCTGCGTGTACCTGGACGAAGCCGCGAACTTCCTCCGGCTGCCCGGTTCCCTGGCCGACATGCTCGCCGAGGCCCGCGGCTAACGCGCCGCGATGGTCCTGGCCCACCAGGAACTCCACCAGCTCCCACCCGCCACCCGCTCAGCGGTGGACGCCCACACCCGCACGAAGGTCTTCTTCAACCTCGCACCGGACGACGCCACCCGGCTCGAACGGCACACCCTGCCGCACCTGAACGCCTACGACCTGGCCCACCTCGGCTCCTACCAGGCCGCCGTCCGCACCATCCACGACGCCGCCGAACTCCCCGCGGCGACTCTGCGCACCCAACCACCCACCGAACCCATTCCGCACCGAGCCGAGCACATCCGCAGAGGTGCCCGACGATTCGCACCCACCAGGACCCCAGACCCACGCGACCAGGAGGACCACCGTTGAGCACGCTCGAATTCACCGAACGCGACATGCGCATCCTCAGCACCGTCCGAACCCACCGGGTGCTGACCACACCGCAGATCGGCGAACTGTTCTTCTCCGGCCGCCACTCACGGCTCCCCCCACCCCCCCCCCNCTCGAGGCAGCGGGCGTGATCGACCACTTCCTCCCACCCCACACAGATGCGCGGGCTCCTTACCACTGGGTTCTCGCGGACCAAGGTGCCCAGGTCCTCGCCGCGCTCCAGGGGCTCACCCCACACGAGCTCGGCCACAGACCGGCCGCACAACGAGCACTCCGCCTGAACAGCCACCTCGGACACATCACCGGACTAGCCGAGACCTACGTGTGCTTCTTCGTTAGCGCCCGCGCCACCCCGGGCACCCAGCTCCAACGCTGGTGGCCCGAAGCCCGTTGCCGAGCAACCTGGGGCCACCACGTCCGCCCGGACGCCTACCTGCGCTGGCGCCAGAACAGCGTCACGGTGGACGCCTTCATCGAGTACGACACCGGCAGCGAACCGCTCGCCCGCGCCATCGCGAAGATCGATCGCTATCGAGCCCTGGCAGAGGAAACCGAACACCGCACGCCCGTGCTGTTCGTCGTCACCGGTTCTAAGCGCCTCACCAACATCTGCCGGTCCCTGCACACCCCGGATCCATGGGTGCCCGTCCACGTGACCAGGATCGACCAACTCACCCACCCCGGCCCCGCACGCCCCATCTGGCGCCAGGTCGGGGACGCGACCTGTTCCGTGCGCGCACTCGTCGAACTGGCCTGAAGCACAGGCGTTGTGCTCAAGATCGCGTCCGGCATCGCGGGCGGCCTCTTCCTGCTCGTGGCCGTCATCGGAGCCGTGGGGATGGGCGACGAGGAACGCGAACGCATCGAGAACGCACGTCTCTGGCCGGGGCGGGTTTCCGGCATCCACCCGGTTCTGCTCGACGCCTACGTGCGCGCTGCCGAGCGCCTCGAAGAGTTCCACCCGAACTGCACCGGCATGACCTGGGCCATCCTTGCAGGCATCGGTCGGGAAGAGTCCGACCACGCGGCAGGTAGTCAGATTTCTTCCAACGGCGATACCGCCCCACCCGTCGTCGGCCCGATCCTGAACGGCTCCGGTGCCGGTAACAACCAGACGCCGCACCACGACACCGACGACGGCCGGTGGGACGGCGACGCCACCTACGACGCCGCCATCGGCGTCACCCAACTCCTCCCAGCCTGGTGGGCCGAGCACGGTGTCGACGGCAACGCCGACGGGGAAGCCGACCCGCACAACGTCTTCGACGCCACCGCCTCGACCGCCGTCGAGCTGTGCACCAGCCACCCGAACGATTCGGTGGACTTCACCAACCACGACGAACTCCGCGCCTCCCTGTTCCGCTACAACCCCTGGGACACCTATATCGACCACGTCCTGTCCCACATCGACGAGTACTCAGCGATGAACCTCAACGACGCCGGATCGTATGCGGTGCCTGCCGGGGGCAGCGAACAGGGGCGCATAGCAGCCGAGTGGGCTCTGGAACAGGTCGGCAAGCCCTACCTGTGGGGTGGCGAGGGGCCGCACGCCTTCGACTGCTCCGGCCTGACCATGATGGCCTGGCGTGCCGCCGGGGTATCGATCCCGCGTGTGACCACCGACCAGGTCCACGTCGGAACCCCAGTCTCCCTCGACGCCCTCGCCCCCGGCGACCTGCTCTTCTACGACACCGGCGGTCCAGGTGGTGCGCCCTCCCATGTGACGATGTACGTCGGTGACGGCCAGATGGTCAACGCCCCACGTACCGGCACGACCATCCGCGTCGAACCCGTTAACAGCCCGTACTACTCTGCTCGCTTCATGTCCGTAGTTCGCCCTACTTGAGTTTCGAGCTTTTCGGCGCTTCAAGGTGGACGGGCGGATACGCCCGTGGAGATGCGTGAGACGGTGCCGCACCAAAGCCGGTGTCGTACCTTCAACGGAGACGGCTCCGTAGAGCCGTTGAGACTGTCGCCGATATACGAGCAGCGCACCCAGAAAACACCTTCAACGTAGACGGCTCCTGCGGAGCCGTTGAGACTGGGCGCACCGAGTGCACTCGTGATGCAGAGCTTCACCTTTAACGTGGACGGCTCCCGTGGAGCCGTTGAGACGGGGAACCGGCGTGCCCTTACGCCCTGCACCTGACCCTTCAATGGAGACGGCTCCTGTGAAGCCGTTGAGGGAGTGGGACGTCAGCGTCTACACCATCAGCGAGGCCATCCTTCAACGGGGACGGCTCCCGTAGAGCCGTTGAGACCATCCAGCCGGGTCGATCGCGCACATCTGCCGGGTCCTTCAACGGAGACGGCTCCTGTGGAGCCGTTGAGACGCCCTGCTCCACGTCCGCCATGGACGTGCCAACGAACCTTCAACGCAGACGGCCCCTTCGGAGCCGTTGAGACCGCGAGCACGCGCCGCCGACCGTCGTCCAAGTCGACCCTTCAACGCAGACGGCCCCTTCGGAGCCGTTGAGACTCGCCGTCAACCACACCGCTCGGTGCCGGGCAGGACCTTCAACGCAGACGGCCCCTTCGGAGCCGTTGAGGCCGGATCAACTCTTCACCCGCGAGAATCTGATTCTTCCTTCAACGCAGACGGCCCCTTCGGAGCCGTTGAGGCTTCCTTTCGGGTTCGGGGAACTCTTTCCTGTTGGGCCTTCAACGCAGACGGCCCCTTCGGAGCCGTTGAGGCCTCGGCTCCAGCTCCGAAACACCGACGCTAGCTGTCCCTTCAACGCAGACGGCCCCTTCGGAGCCGTTGAGGCACCACCTGAACAGGGAAAATGTGCAAAGCGTTCTGGTTAAAGTCTCGAGACCGCTCACCGGATGCGAGTTTTGGGTGGTTTTGGGCTTGGGAACCTCTCAGGGTTTTTACGAGCACTTCCGGTTCGCGCTGATCGACTCTGAGGCTGTCCCGCATGGGCCTCCTTCCCTGTCATTGGTGTCGGATCGGCAGGTTAGCACTACGGAATGTCACACCCGTCTTCTATCGTGCCCAGCGGTGCCACCCACACCAGAGCAACACCCCTTCACTCCGCTGATCACCGCCATCACAAGTGCACAACCCCTCTTGCTTGTCGAAGGAGACGATGATGTCGAGCCAGGCCCTTGACCTGTTGCTGGCTGCGGTGGGGCCCGAGCGCCCCTGGGCGGGTGTGTCCGTGCGAGCCGAGTACCGCCCCGCATCCGGTGACAAGGTGTTCCCGCCCTCCTACCCGCAGTCCCAGGAGGAAGGCGAGTTCGCGGGGTCCCCCTACCTGTTCGAGAAGCGGTGGACGAACGGGGAGGACCGGTGGGTGGTGGTGCTGGACCAGGTGCCCAGCCAGGCCAACCGCGTCGAGACAGCCCTGCTGGACGCCCGCGACGAGGGACGGATCCGGCTGCCGCTGTTCGAGCTGAACGCGACCACCTCCCGTGGCCCCGTGCGGATCACCTCGTTGGAGATGCCGCACCGCTTCGCTGACGCTTACATGCGCGACAGCCGGATTGACGGTGTCCGCTTCCCCAACACCGAGATCGGCCAGTACGTGCGCGCCGTCACGGCCCGCGACGTGCGCGCTCTGTTCGAGTTCTCGCCCGAGTCCCTGCTGTTCGGTGCCTGGGATTCGCACCGCAAGGGGCATCAGGCCAAGTTCTCCCCCCGCGCCTACTCCTCCTCCATCGTCGGGCTGGATCCTCGGCTCGGCCAGCGACAGGGCGGTCGGATGGACCCGACCAACCTGACCGGCGCGGTCAAGGACTCGTCCAAGGACGACTGGGAGTTCATGATCCCCGGGGAGAAGAAGGCCAAGACCAAGGGGGAGAAGCTCAGCGAACGCGGTCACGGCAACATCGCTCCCAACCCCGCTCACGGCGGCGTGTCCATCACCCGAGCCCAGCGCTCCGGGTGGTTGTCCATGGCCGCCTTGGCACGTCTGCGGTTCGGTGACGCCCCTATCGAGGCGGCTCGGCTGGCGCGGGCGACTCTGGCCGCGCTCGCTCTGGCGGGGGATCGGTTGGCGTTCGGTGGTCCGTCGGTGTGGTTGCGCTCGGGGTGCGACCTGATCCACACCAGCCAGTACCTGGTCTTCGAAGGGGAGGGCGAGGCCCGCCACGAGGTGTCGCTGACCTCTTCCGAAGCGATCGAGGTCTTTCACGAGCTGCGTGAGCGCACCGCCAAGGCCGGGATCACCATGTCCGAGGAGACCATCCACCTGGAGCCGGTCCCGGCACTGGCCAAGGCGATCGAGTACTCGGTCGCCAAGTCCACCGAGCCGGGGGAGTAGACCGATGCCGTTGGTGATGAACGTGCGGCTCCTTAACGGCCGCTACGACGCCTCCGACGGGTGGCGCGAACACGTGGAATGGCCCCCGGCCCCCTCACGGCTGTTCTGCGCTCTGGTGGCCTCAGCCCTCACCGAGGAGGAACGCCGGGCGCTCATGTGGTTGGAACAGCAGGCTCCCCCGCAGGTGTGGGCGAGTCGTGAGCACACCCGTGTGCGTTCGGATGGGTACGCGGTGACCAACACGACCTCCGGCAAGGGCGGCAGTCAGTCTCTACCTGGGCGTACCACCGCGCCGCGCACCCGAGTGGCGGCCCTGCCCAAGGCGGACGAGTTCGCGTTCGTGTGGCCCGAGGCCGACCCTCCCGGACAGGTGGAGAAAGCGCTGGCCGATCTGGCGTGGAAAGTGCCCTACCTGGGGCGTTCTACCAGCACCGTGGCCATCCGTGTTCATACGTCCCCCACTCGCCGTTCGGAATGGACCACCTACACCCCTGTCTCGCTGGGCACACCAGCCACTCGCGAACTCGGCGTGCCCTACCCCGGCTACCTGGACGCTCTCAACCGCGCCTACGAGCAGGGGTCCAGCGCGTGGGACGTGCGCCGCACCATCGGCTACACCACCCCCAACACGCCCCGAACCACAGTTGAGGCACCGGTGCGGGGTCCGTTCGGGCCGATGCTGGTGTTCGCCTTCGACGAGGGTACGGTCCGGCCCAGTTCGGGTGAGTTGTTGACGTTCACCGACAAGCTCCGCGACACCCTCATGTCCCGTATCGGGGACAACATCCCCGGTCAGGTGTCTGGGCACACCGACCTCGGCCGTCACCACGTGGCCTTCCTCGGTCTTCCCGACGTCGGTCATCGCCACGCTCACGGCAGCCTGCTCGGGCTGGCCGTGGCGTTGCCCACCGACCTGGACCCCGAGGTGTCCCAGGCCGTCTACCAGGCGCTGGTACACAACCGGCTCACCCACCTCAACCGCGGCTACGGGCCGATCAGCGCTCTGACCTACCAGCCCGAGCCTTCCAGTCGGCGGACCCTGAACCCCGCCCGGTGGACCGCACCGGCCCGTGGCTCCCGTGTGTGGGTGAGCGCCACCCCGATGATGCTGGACCGGTTCGTGCGCCCCAACACCGACCTGGCCGCGGTCATCGCCCGCTCGGTCGTCACCGCCGGATACCCATCACCTATCCACGTGGAGGTCTCCCAGGCTCCGATGACCCGCGGGGCGATGCAGCGCCCACGACGGGGCACCTACCCTTCCGGGCGCACCCGCCGGTGGGTCCTGCACGCCCGGATCGAGTTCACCGAACCCGTCACCGGGCCGGTCCTGGTGGGGTCCATGCGCTACCTGGGCCTGGGGTTGTTCGAACCCTGGCCCACCGCACCACTGCGCGGAACCACGGCCGAGCACGGCCGTGAGCGAGAGGAGGTCGTTGATGCGGTCCGATGATTTCCCCACCTTCACCGAGTTCTTCCGCGCGGTCCACGACCGCAGCCCGTTCCCCTGGCAGGCGGCGTTGGCCGACCGCCTCCTGGCCGGACAGGAGTGGCCTGACGCGATCGACGTGCCGACCGGGCTGGGCAAGACCAGCCTGTTGGACATCGCGACCTACGCCTCTGCGGCCGGAGCCGCCGACCGGCGTCGGCGCGTGTTCTTCGTGGTGGATCGCCGTCTGGTGGTCGACGAAGCCCACGAACACGCCCAGCACCTCGCTGCCCTGCTCAACGGCCACACCTCGCCCACACACCCACACCAGACTCCGGTCCTGAGAGCGGTCGCCGATCGGTTGCGCCAAAGCGAGGACACTGGTCCGGTGATCGAGGTGACTCGGATGCGGGGCGGCACCACGTGGTCCTGGCAGTGGGTCCAGCGTCCCGACCGCCACGCCCTCGTGGTGGGAACCGTCGACCAGATCGGTTCGCGCCTGTTCATGCGCGGCTACGGCGTCTCCGACAAACTCCGCCCGATCGATGCCGCCCTCGTGGGCACCGACAGCCTCATCCTGGTCGACGAAGCTCACCTGGCCCAGGCCATGCTGACCAGCATCCACCACGCCACCGCGGACCAGCCCCGAGACCGGCTCGCTCGACCCCGCGTCGTGCAGATGTCCGCCACGGTCAACACCGGACCGACACACCGGGTGCACTCCATCACCACCGCAGACCACAGCCACCCCGTCGCGTCGCGGAGGCTGAACGCTCCACGCACGATGTACCTGGTCGAACCCAAGGTGACGAAGAAGAACGCCGACCAGGTCATGGCCGACCAACTCACCTCCTGGGCCCAGACGCTGGCCACCGAACAGCCCACCGCCCCGGTAGCGCTGGTGGTGTGCAACACCGTGTCCCGTGCCCGCGCGGTCTTCGACACTCTCGCTGACCGCAAGGTGCCCCAAACTCAGCGAGTGTTGTTGATCGGCCGAAGCAGGCCTGCTGACCGGCGTCGACTCATGAACGACTTCTACCGACGCATCAAGGTCGGCCGGACGAACCTGGAGACCGAGCCGCTGTACGTGGTCGCGACCCAGACTGTGGAGGTCGGCGCGAACATCGACGCGGACGTGCTGGTGAGCGAATCGGCGTCGATGGCGGCACTGACCCAACGCCTGGGACGCTTGGCCCGCACCCCCGAGACCCGCCAGAACAGGGAAGAGGGGTGGCGGGCACCGGCGGTCATCGTGCACGACGCCTCCATAGGGGAGGACGACCCGGTCTACGGATCAGCCCGGGCGGCCACCTGGGAGTTGCTGACCCGATCCACCACACCGTTGGTCACGAAGAAGGGACAGGCGTGCGCCACCAGCGACCTCGGCGAGGGGATCGCGGCCTCACCAACCGACCTGGTCGCGTTGCTCGACAACACCACTGACGAGGAGCGCGAGGCGTTGCGCGAGCCGGTGAAGGCGCCGCCGCTGATGCATCCCGGCGTTCTCCGCTCCTGGGAACACACCAGCCCCACCCCGGTCACCGACCCGCCCGTGGCGCCGTTCCTCCACGGGCTGGACACCCGCGACCCGGACGTCACCCTCCTGTGGCGCGACGACATCGACCCTGCCACCAGCGTGGACCCGCGCACGGGAGAGATCACCACCCAGGTGGCGGAACGGCTGCGGCTGGTCCCGCCCAGCAGCGACGAACAACTTCAGGTCTCCCTCACCGTTCTGCGGCGGTGGCGCAACCGCAAGTTCGCCGAAGCCGGAAAGGTCGCCGACCTCGAAGGCGGACCAGCCGAGGCAGCCGAGGACACCACCGGTGACGAACACGTCCTGCGCTACCACGGTCACCAGCCGCCCGAACGCATCACCCTCCGCCGGGTCCGCCCCGGCGACACCATCATCCTGCCCAGCCACTTCGGAGGGTGCGACCGCTACGGGTGGGCACCCCACTCCACCGCACCTGTGGAGGATGTCGCCGACCTGGCCTCCCGCTGCGGATCTCCCGTGGTCCGAATCGACCAACGCCTGATTGAATCCACCAGGGTGGTCGACCCCAACGACCACTCCGAGGAAACCAGGCTCCTCCAGAGGGCGCTGCGCGAGCTGGTGGAGGTCGACACCGACTTCCACGGAACCGAAGAACTCCCCCAACCCGATGACTACAGCGCCTCCCTGGCCCGGTTGCGGGAGATCATCCAGCGAGCTCGGCTCAAGCACCCCCTGGCCGAGAACCTGGTGCTCCTGGGCGAGGCCGCCGACAACGGCGCCTTGCAGGTCGCGGTGCTCGACGAACCCACCCCCCGACCACGCGACACAGAGCCGGGGACACAACCCCGACAGGGGGAGGGGCGGATCGTGCTCACGGCGCGCCGGCGCCTGCGCGGCGGCGACAATGACGAGGCATCGACCTCCACAACCACACGATCCCAACCGGTGTGGCTGGACAACCACCAACACCAGGTCGCCCGACAGGCCGCCGTCTTCGCCCGCAACATCGGCCTGCCCCCTGACCTGGTGGACGCCGTCTACCTCGCAGGCCTGTACCACGACGAGGGCAAACGCGACCCCCGCTTCCAGGCGATCCTGCGAGGCGGACTACCTCTGCCCTCCGCTGACGCACAGGCCGGGCGGGTGCTCGCCAAGTCCCTGACTGCCCCCACCGATCCCATCGCCCGGCGCCAGGCACTCAACGCCTCCGGATACCCGCCCGGTACGCGCCACGAAGGGCTCTCCGCCCGCATCGCCGAACAACACCTGCACCAAGGCGGGTACCCCGATCAGGTGCGGAACCTGGTGCTACACCTGATCGCCGCCCACCACGGCCGCTCTCGGCCACTGCTGCCCGCGCTCACCGACCCCGCACCCGTCCAAGTCCCCGTCCCGGGGTTGCCCGACACGGTGGGGACCAGCGAGCTGGTGGACTGGCGCGCCCCCGCCCGCTTCGCCCACCTCAACCGCGACCAGGGGCGGTGGAAGCTCGCCCTGCTGGAGGCGGTGGTGCGCATGGCCGACATGTGGTGCTCCGCCGGAGAACCCGTCACCACCACCGACCACACACCAACCACGCGCCAGACGAAGCCACCCGTGCCCGAGCCGGTGGCGGAGCACACGGTGGCCCTGCCCGCACTGGACGGCCGCGACCCCCTGGGATTTCTTGCCAGCCTCGGCGTCCTCCGTCTCCTGGGGCAGGAAGCCGGACTGGAACCGGTGCGACTGTCGTTCGATCCCGCCATGGCCACCGCCCAGATCACCAGCCCCCTCCCTGACTTGGACGCGATCGCCACCGCTCTGGGCACGGTGATCGAGGAGATCCCGGACGGCGGTGCGCTCCCAGGGGTTGATGCGGACTGGCCGCCGCAGATCGGCGTCGGCACCGACCCGCTGCGTGTGCCCCGAACCGACCTGGAGCGTCTGCGGGACGAAGCTCTCCGCACTGGTGGGGAGAACGCGCCAGGGTGGTTGCGGGTGGTCGTCACCGATCTGGGCACCGACACCCAGGGCCGGGTCGTGCTCACCCCCTTCATGGCACCAGCCGGAGGCCAGAAAGCAGCGACGTTCTTCTCCAAACCCCTGGAACTGGTCGTGAAGAACCCCGAAGTGCTCCGTGAAGCGCTGACCGGGTGGCGACGCCTGGACGGGTGCACAGGGGAGAACCTTGACTACCGGGCCATCCGCACCGCCGTGGACACCACCAGCGGCGTGTCCATCCCCAGCGGAGTGCCCGGAGCCACCTGGTTGGCCACCCAAGCACTACCCCTGCTGGCGCTGTCCGGAGATGGTCGACATCTCCGCTCCAGCCTGTGGTTCCGGCACAACGGGCGACGCGTCATGCTCTGGCCGGTGTGGCAGCGCCCGCTCGACATCGACGCCGTCCAGGTTCTGCTCAACCACCCACACCTGGAGCCCCAGCAGGATCGTGGAAGGCGTGACGAGCTCTGGCTGCACCGCCATAGGCTGGGCCCCTTGGGGGNCGCAGGGGCACAGCGCCGTCCCATTCCGGGCGGGAAATCCGCCGGTGTTATCACGCCAATCCGGGTCGGCCTTGGCTGAAGCGCGAACTCCGAGTGCGCACGAGATTCCGGGGAGGTTCCCAACCACAAACCCACACAAAACACCCATAAGGGAAGCGGTTCTGCAGTGTTGACCAGGAGGACTTCGGTGTTTTTCCTGTTCACGCGCGTCTCAACGGCTTCGCAGGGGCCGTCCACGTTGAAGGGACATGGGCTGCGTCCCCGACCCCGCCCTCGACCCTGGTCTCAACGGCTCCACCTGAGCTGTCCACGTTGAAGGATCCTCGGCCACTGGATCGCTGGTGAGGGTGCGGTGTCTCAACGGCTTCGCAGGGGCCGTCCACGTTGAAGGGCCGCAGGCGTCGCGATCTCGACATGGGCCAACGTGTCTCAACGGCTTCGCAGGGGCCGTCCACGTTGAAGGTTGAACACCCAGTCCACGAACATGCCGCACCACTCGTCTCAACGGTTCCACAGGGGCCGTCTACGTTGAAGGGTCCCAGCGATCGCTGACGTCAACGCCCCCACCCGAGTCTCAACGGTTCCACAGGGGCCGTCTACGTTGAAGGATGGTTGGTATCACGCACGTCAGCGTCGGCCACACCAGTCTCGACGGCTCCACCGAGCCGTCCACGTTGAAGGAACAACGGCAGGCCCTTGGCGGCGATGGTGGTCGCCGTCTCAACGGCCCCATAGGAGCCGTCTACGTTGAAGGCAGACGTTGCGGGGGATGAGGTGGGCCTCCCCCGGTCTCAACGGCTCCATAAGAGCCATCCACGTTGAAGGGTCTCCGACAACGCCATGATCTACCTCGACGACCGGGTCTCAACGGCTCCACTGGAGCCGTCTACGTTGAAGGTTCCGGCCCAGCTTGTCAATGGCCAGTGTGTTTTCCCCGCAGGCGGCCAGTAGTTCTCCC
>NZ_ANBC01000697.1 GCF_000341125.1 Nocardiopsis lucentensis DSM 44048
CCGCCCGTCCACGCGGACGCCTCCGTCCAGCGGCGGTCCCTTCCCGACCTCCACGGAACGACGCCCCGGGCCGGGAGTACGGACACCCCGACCGACGACACGGCCGCGGCCCCGAACCCGGACTCCGCGCGCCACAACGGAACCGAGCGTGATGCGGGCGCTCCGACCGACGACCCCGTGTTCGGCGCCGCCCCTGTCTGGGAACCGGGTACGACCTCCTCGGCCCGTACCCGCCGGGCCACGGATGCCCCGGCACCGGCCCCCGCACCGCACGCCGCGGCCGCCCGGGGCACGGACGCGGGGGCCGGGCCCCGGGCCGCGGCCGCACGGGCGCGGGCGCACGCGATCGTGGGGGCGTTGGAGCGCGACCACCTGGGCACGCACGGCCTCGGCCGGGGGTCCTACGAGACCGCCGACGGGCTGGTCACCGGGATCGAGTCCGTGTGGGGGAACTTCTTCCTCGCGCTGGCGGCGGCGATGGTGCTGGGCACCGTCCCCGCGGACCTCGTCTGACCGTGAGGATGTCCATGAGCGTCTTCCGGCCCCGCGACGGCCCCGTGCCACGGCCGCCATGCGGGGCGCGCATAGCACGACAGACCCACCGCACGCCGTGCTCCCCACAGAACACACCCGCCACCTTCGACACCACTCCGAACACCGCGAGCCCGGGCGTCGGCGACGGATACGGCATCCGCGGACCTCGTCTGACTCGCAGACCTCACCTCGACCGCACGCCGCAGCCGCCACCTGGGGCATCAAGCCCAACCTCACAGCGCCCGCCCCGCCGCTCAGGAGTCCGGGCGGCCACCCCTCGACACGCGCTCACCTCCCGTGTCAGCCCTACGGTGGGCACCCAAGCGGCGTATCCGACCCTTCCGGCGTACGCGGCACGACCCACCCGCACGTCGCATCGCGTGCGTTGTGCCCCAACGGCAGCCGCCCTCCCCAACACGTACCGCTGAGCCCGTCCGCCCCTCAGCCCCGTAGCAGGCGCCGGGCCACCGCCGACACGTGCAGCTCGTCCGGCCCGTCCAACACCCGCGCCTGGCGCGCCACCCGCTGCAGACGAGGCAGTGCCGTGTCCGGCCCCAGCCCCTCCGCCCCGTACACCTGCGCGGCGGCGTCGGCCACGGTCGACAGCGCCCGCGCGGCCGCCACCTTCGCCGTGGCGACCGCCGTGCGCCCCGGATCGTTCCCGGGGTCCGCCACCGCCGCCACGGCCGACCGCACCAGGGACCGCGCGGAGGCCAGGGCCAGGTGCGACTCGAACACCAGCCCCTGCACCAGCTGGTACTCCCCCAGCGAGGGACTGCCCCGATCGGTGTCGCGAGCGCGGTCGAGCAGCAGCTCGAACGCGCGCTCGGCCTGCCCGAGCCACCGCAGGCTCCGCAGGGCCCGACCGAGCCCCACCCGGGCTCCCGCCACGCGCAGCCCCTCGCCGACCCCGCCCAGCACGTGGTCGGCGTCGACGGGTACGTCGTCGAAGGCGATCTCGTACTGCCCGCCCACACCCCACACCGGCAACTCCCGCACCACGCGCACACCGGGCGCGTCGGCGGGCACCGCCAGTACGGTCAGCCCGTCACGACCGCGCGGGCCGGGCGGTCCCGTGCGCGCCACCACGACGACCAGGTCCGCCTCGCGGGCCCCGGTCACGAACCACTTCGCCCCGCGCACCCGGAAACCTCGCGGAGCCGGACTCGCGGTGGTCGCGATCGCGGCCGGATCCGACCCGCGCGCCCCCGGTTCGGTCATCGCGAAGCACGCCCGCAGCCGCCCCGAGACCAACCCCTCCAGGTAGCGCTCGCGCAGGGCGGGCGCCGCGTACGCGTCGAGGGTCCGCACGTCCAGCAGCGCCGCCGACCCGAGGACGGACGGCCCGTGGTCGCTGCGCCCCTCGGCCTCGGCCACGGGCGCGTACCCGGCCAGCCCCAGGCCTCCTCCACCGAGTTCCCGGGGCAACGGCAGTGCCCACAGCCCCTCCCGCGCCGCGCCCTCCCGCAGCTCCGCACGGCGCGCCCGTGCCCGGTCACCGCCCCCGTCCAGGACGTCCTCCCAGGGTTCGACCTCACGCACCACGAAGTCGCGCACCCGCCCGACCAGTGTCCGCCCCTCGTCCGGAGCATCCGTTCGCACCGCCACCGCCTCCTCCTCTCCCCGCCGCACGGGAACCATCCGTCCCCGGACGGCGACTGCTTGTGCGACAGAAAGGTCGAAGCGGACGATCGACGAGTTCCCCCGCACCTCCCCCACACCACCTCCTTCGGACAGAATTCGCGAGGCACACCCATGACCTCCACTGTTCCCCTCCTCCCCCCGCCCCTGGCGGGAACACGACCGGCCTGCGACGGAGGCGGCGATCCGTACCGCCACACCGCGCGCCAACTCCGTTCCCTCGGCGCCGACGTGCCGGACGCCCCGGACGACGGCGTTCCCGCCGCCTCCCGCCTCCGGCTCCCCCACGGCGCCGGCGCCGTCCTGGACTGGCCCGCGCACACCGACGGCGAGAGCGACCTCCAGGCCCGCACCGGACTCATGGCCGTCCACGGCCGCCGGCACGGCGCTCCCGAGCCCCTGCCCCTCCCCTACGTCGGCACGGTCGCCGCCACCGCCCACGTCACGGGCCTCCTGGCCGCCGAGCTCCTGCGCCTGCGCTCCGGCCGTCGCGCGACCGCCCACACCAGCGCGGAGGCGTGTGCCCTGCTCACCGTCTCCCAGTACCTGGCCGCCGCGGCCGCCGACGAGGGCGAGGCCGTCTCCCCGGCCCCGGGCACCGCCACGTTCACCAGCGCGGACGGCGTGGACTTCGAGATCGAGGCCCTCGTCCCCGAACCCTGGGGCCGTTTCTGGACCGGACTGGACGCCCCCAGGCACGCGATCAGCGCGGGCTGGACCCCCTTCCAGTTCCGCTACGCGACGGCCCGCGCCCCGCTCCCCGGGGAACTGCGGTCGGCCGCGGCCTCGTGCTCCTGGGCGGACGTCCGCGCCACCGCCGAGCACAGCGGGGTCGGTCTCGTCCGGCTCACGGACGCGGCCCGGCGCGCACCGGCGGAGACGGGTGGGCGGCCTCCGTGGACACTGCGTCCCGTGCCCACGGACGCCGCCCCTCCCGCGCGCCCCTCCGGCCCCGCGCCCGGGGCGGCCTCCTGCGTCCTCCCCCTCACCGGTCTTCGCGTCCTGGAGGCGGGCCGTCGTATCCAGGCACCGCTGGCCGCCCACCTGCTCCGGTCGCTCGGCGCGACGGTCGTGCGGGTCGAGCCGCCCGGCGGCGACCCCCTGCGCGGTATGCCGCCGACGTGCGGTGGGCTCTCCGCGCGGTGGTCGGCGCTCAACCGGGGCAAGGACGCCGTGGAGGTGGACATCAAGAGCGACCGGGGCCGCCGCGACCTGCGTGACCTCGCACGCGACGCCGACGTCTTCCTGCACAACTGGGCCCCCGGCAACGCCGAGCGGCTCGGTCTGGACGCCACCGCGCTGGCCCGCGCCAACCCGCGCCTGGTGTACGCCTACACCTCCGGCTGGGGCGGACCCGCCGACGGGCTGCCCCCGGGGACGGACTTCATGGTCCAGGCGCACGAGGGGCTCACCGCCCCGGCCGCGGCCCCCGGGCGGACGACGGTCGCCTCCCTGATGACCGTGCTCGACGTCCTGGGCGGCTTCCTCGGGGCCCAGGCCGTCACCGCCGCCCTGCTGACCCGCGAGCGCCTGGGTTCGGCGGTGGCCGTGGAGAGCTCCCTGCGCGCGGCGGCCGACCTGCTGCGCGGCCGCCCCCGCGCCGAGGCCCCCGACGTGGACGGCCACGCGGTCACCACCGACCTGCCCGGCCTCGAACACGACCCGCGTCTGGGCCCGCTGCTCTCCCGCTCCGCCGACGGACTCCTGACGGTCGATTCCCCGTGGAGGATCTCATGACGCCCCGCACCCCGGGCTCCCCCTTCCCCGACCTGGTCCCCGCACACCTGCGCGCACGGTGGCGGGACGAGGGCCACTACCTCGGCACGGGCGTCTACCGGCTGTTCCGCAACATCGCCCTGGCCCACCCCGACCGGGACGCCGTCGTGGACGACCACGGACGGGTGACGTACGCGGCCCTGCGCCGCGAGGTCCTGTGCGTGGCCGGGGCCCTGATGGACCTCGGCGTCCGACCCGGCGAGGTCGTGGCCGTCCAGCTTCCCGGCCAGGCGGCCGCGGTGGCCACCGAACTGGCGGTCGCGGCGGTCGGCGCCGTGGCGCTGCCCTTCCCGGTGGGGCGCGGCGCCTCGGAGGTCGAGGCCCTGCTGCGCGGCTCCGGCGCGGTGATCCTCGTGGCCGCCACCGAGCACCGGGGCCGCTCCCCCGTGCGGACCGCCGAGGGGCTGCGCCCCCGACTGCCCGACCTGCGCTGGGTGGTGGGCGTGGACGCCCGGGGACGGTTCCCGTCAGCGACCGGAGCCCCGGCGCAGGAGTCCGACCTGCCGGAGGTGGACGCCTCCTCGGCCGCCCGGATCCTGGTCTCGTCCGGTTCGGAGGCCCGGCCCAAGATGGTCGCCTACTCCCACGACGCGCTCACGGGCGGTCGCGGCAACTTCATGGCCTCCCTGCGACTGGGCACCGATCCCTTCAGAGCGCACTTCCTGGTCCCGCTCGGCTCGGCCTTCGGCAGCAACGCCACCTCGGTGGTCCTGGCCCGGCACGGCGGAACCCTGCTGCTCAACGACCACTTCGACGCGGAACGCGCCCTGGCGACGATCGGCGAGCACGGGCCGACCCACGTGCTCGGCGTGCCCACGATGATCCGCATGATGCTCGACCTGGACCGCTGCCCCCGCCCCGGAGACGGCGCGGTCCTGGTGCTGGGCGGAGCGCCGCTGGAACCCGACACGGCGCGGCGGGCGCGCAAGGTCTTCGGCGGTCCCGTGGTCAACCTCTACGGGTCCGCGGACGGCGTCAACTGCCACACCGGGTTGGACGGCGACCCGTGCGACGAGTCCGGCCCCGGCCGTCCGGCGGGACGACCCGACCCCGGAGTCGCGTCCATCCGCGTGGTGGACGCCGACGGGCGGGACGTGGCCGCGGGCGCGACCGGCGAGATCGTCGCCCTGGGCCCGATGACCCCGCTGTGCCACATCGGCGGGGAGGGGGGCGACGAGCACCACCGCACCGCCGACGGATGGGTGCGCACCGGAGACCTGGGCGTCCTGGACGACCGCGGCCTGCTGCGGGTGGTCGGACGGCTCAAGGACGTGGTGATCCGGGGCGGCGCCAACATCAGCCCGGTCGAGGTGGAGGCCGCCGTGCGCGCCCACCCGGTCGTGGCGGACGCCTGCTGTTTCGGGATCCCGGACCCCCTCATGGGTGAGCGGCTGGTCGCGGCCCTGGTGCCGCGCGACGGCACGGAGCCGCCGGACGTCGCGGCGCTGGCCGCCTACCTCAGGGAGGGCGGGCTGGACGCGTTCAAGTGTCCGGAGCGGATCCTGCGGGTCGACCGGCTGCC
>NZ_ANBC01000698.1 GCF_000341125.1 Nocardiopsis lucentensis DSM 44048
CGGCCGGGAGGCGCCCCGCCCCACCGCCTCCGACGGGACCGGCCGGACCTACTCCCCGGAGTCCCCGCCGCCGTGGTCTCCACGGTCACCGTGGTCACCACCGTCGCCGTGGCCCTCGTGACCACCGCGGCCCCCGGCTCCGGGCTCGGCCTCGCGGCCCGCGAACGCCTCGGCGATGGTGTGCGCGTTGGTCTCGTACAGCGCGATCAGGTCCAGGTCCTCGCCCGGGTAGTTGACCACCCCGATCTGGAGCGCGTCGGAGTCGGGCAGCACCCGGCCCGCCGACATGTGCGTGTTCTCGAACACGAACGCGGGCTCGGCGCCGGCCAGACCGGCCACGTCGGAGGCGCCCAGCTGCTCGGGCCCGTAGGTCTCGACCAGTTCCGCCCCGGCGAGCTCGGCGGCCCAGGTGGCGTAGACCTGCGCGACGGCGCGCGGCGCCTCCCCGTCCGGCCACCGCCCGGCGAGGTCCTCGGAGATCCGCTCGCGCTCCTCGTCGAAGGTCGACAGCCACGCCTCGGCGGCGTCGGAGGTGCCGAACAGCTCGCCCAGGCGGGTGACCTCGGCGGCGATGGTGTCCGGGGAGTTGTCCAGTTCCACCTCGACCGTCTCCGCGTCGCCGCCCGCCGCGTCCGTGATCTGCTGGGCGAACGGCTCCAAGGGGCTGTAGAGCACGTAGTCCGCCTCGGCCACGGCCGCCAGGTCGGAGGGGGCGGGCTCGTACTCGGGAGCGTGCTGGACGTCGGCGGGCACGATCACCGTGACGTCCCCGGCCCCGGCCGCGGTCGCGAACGCCCCCTGCCAGGTCGTGGTGGCCACGATCGCGGGCCCCTCGGCGGAGGCGCCGTCGGAGCCGTCCGCGCCCTCGCCCGTGTCCGCGCCCGCCGCGCAGCCGGTGAACAGCAGCGCGGCGGAACTCAGTGCGAGGGGTCGAAGGAGTGCGGGGTGCGGTGCCATGCGCGGCGTGTCCTTTCGGGGAGGAGGTGGGCGGCCACGGCGAGGAACCCGGCCGTCAGGACCAGAACCGGCCCGGGGGGAAGGTCGAGGAGGAGCGCGAGGGCGAAGCCGACGATCGTGCTGACCAGGCCGCACACCACGGCCCAGACCGCGATCGAGGTCAGGGAGGAGCCCAGTCGGCGCGCGGCCAGTGCGGGCAGGATGGTGAGCGCGTCGACCAGCAGCGCGCCGGTCAGCCGGATCGCCCCGGCCACGGCGACGGCGACGATCACCAGCAGGACGAGGGTGAACCACCGGACGCGCACACCGCTGACCAGCGCGAGCTCGCGGTCGTGCAGGAGCAGGGCGAGCTGGCGGCGGAAGAGGACGACGAGCCCGGGGACGAGCACGGCCAGGCAGCCGAGGATGACCAGGTCGACGGTGCGCACCGACAGGATGGAGCCCCACAGCAGGGCGAAGGCGCTGGCGGCGTTGGCTCCGGAGACCGCGATGAGCAGGAGCGCCGCCGCCATGGCCAGGCTCATCAGCAGACCCATGCCGCCGGAGAGCCCGCCCGGCCGGTCGGCCAGGGGGCTGACCGCCGCCCCGGCGCAGGCGCAGGCCACCAGCGCGCACAGGGTCGGATCGGCCCCGGTGAGCAGGCCGACGGCGATCCCCAGCAGGGCGACGTGCATCATCGCGAAGCGGACCGGCATGATGTCCAACCCGACGATGACCACCCCGACCAGGGGGAGTCCGACCGCGCCCAGGAACAGGCCCAGGGCGGCGCGTTGGACGGTGGGCATGACCAGGAGGGCGGCCAGGGTGTCCGCGTCGATCACGCGACCTCCCGGAGTCGGCCCGCCGCCATCTCCAGCCTCCGGTCGCAGTCGGCCGCCAGGTCGGGATCGTGGGTGACGACCAGGGTGGTGACGCCCAGGGAGAGCAGATGGCGGGCCGCGTCGCGTCGGGCGTCGAAGTCGAGGGCGGCGGTCGGCTCGTCGGCCAGGACCACGCCGGCGCCGGCGTCGACGCGACCGATCACGCGCGCCAGGTGCACGCGCTGGAGCTGCCCGCCGGAGAGGGTGGCGACCGGCCGGGCCCGGG
>NZ_ANBC01000699.1 GCF_000341125.1 Nocardiopsis lucentensis DSM 44048
GCGGTGCGGGCGGACTCCGTGCCGTGTCCGCCTCCGTCGAGGAGTTCGCGGACGAGGAGGGGGAAGGACCCGGCCGACTGGCGCTGCGGGATCCACGCGCACTCGCGTCTGCGCCGTGCCCAGTCCCGGGAGGTGCGGGCGACGTGTCCGTCGACGGCGACGGTGCCGCAGGTGGGGCGGTGCAGTCCGAGGACCGCGCGGACCAGGGTGGACTTGCCCGAGCCGTTCGTGCCGACCAGGGCGACCCGGCTCCCCGCCCGGATGTCGAGATCGACCTCGCGCACGGCCCTGACCGACCCGTGGTCGCAGGTCAGCGACTCGATCCGGATACTGGCTCCCGGTGGTGGCACACCGCACCCGCCTTCCGCTGGACGGTTCCTTCCCGACAGGAGTCGTCGGGACACCGCGCGGAGTTCCCGAATCCTGACATCACGGGATCGGTGCAGATACCAGCGCCCGGCCACGCGGACGGCGGAGCCGGACACACGGGCGCCCCGGGCGGGCGGTGCTCGGGGCGTGTTCCGCGGAACACGCCCCGGCTCAGTGATGTCCCTCGTGAGCGTCCTCCCCGCCGTCCCCGGCGGTCATCGGCTGGACGGGGACGGCGACCTCCACCTCGTGTTCGCTGGCGAAGGTCAGGGTGAGGGTGACCTCGTCCCCGACCTCGAGCGGTTCGGGCAGGTCGCCCACCATCACGTGGTAGCCACCGGCCATCAGCTCCGTCGCGCCGCCGCCGGGGACGGGGATCTCCTCGACGGCGCGCATCATCGAGGCGCCGGAGTCGGTGGTCTCGGTGGTGTACAGGCCCGCGTCGTCGGAGGCGTCGGCGGCCACCTCCGTGATCGCGTCGTCGGCCTCGGCGCCGTTCTCCACGCGCAGGTAGACCGCGCCCACCTCCGGGTTGGCGGGTTCGGGCATCCAGGCGCCGGAGATCCGCAGGTCCCCCGCACCGGCGGTGCCCCGTTCGGTCTCGTGGCTGCCGGCCGCGGCCTCCGACGCGGCGGGCTCCTCCGTC
>NZ_ANBC01000700.1:0-6405 GCF_000341125.1 Nocardiopsis lucentensis DSM 44048
GCGACGGCACCCGGCAGGCGACGTCTCACGTCGGCCCCTTCACTCGACATACGTCCTCGTTCCCCCTCGTGTGCGGTGTCGGCCGGGAGCCGGTGCTCTCCGACGCTCGGATACGGAGTCGTCGAAGCCCCCGCCCCGGTTCCCGGCCGGTCGTCGGCCCTACAACAGCGTTCCGGCCAGACCGGATCCGCTCTCGGGCACGGGCGGAACCGCGAACACGGCGCTCCCCTCGTGCCGGATGAACTCGTTCAGCGCGTCCGCGCCCTCGTCGAGGCTGGTCTGCACGGCCGTGAAACCCGACCTCGGATCGGCCTGCCAGGCGGTGAAGAGCAGGCCCGCCTGCCGGCGCCCCCCGGTGTCCCACCCCAGGTCGAAGTTGAACCCCCTGCGCAGCATCCGCGCGCCCAGGGTGCTCTCCGGGCTGGCGAGCCGGACGTGCGCGCGGCGCGGGATGACCGGTTCCCCGTCGTCGTCACGGGCGGCCAGGTCGGGTCGGTCGTCCTCGCCCTCGCCGCCCAGTGGTGCGCCGTCCGACAGGCGGCGGCCGATCACCGCCTCCCGTTCGCCGGTCTCCAGTGCGAACCAGTCGTCGAGCAGCATCCGGATGCGCCGCACCACGACGTAGGAGCCGCCGTCCATCCACGCCAGCGCCCCCTCGGGGTGCGCGGCCAGGACCTGGGAGTCGAACAGGGGCTCGGTCGGTTCCGGGTTGACCGTGCCGTCGACGCTGCCCATGAGGTTGCGCGGAGTGGCGGTGTGGTCCTCGGCGGTCACCGGTGAGCGCTGGAACCCGGGCAGGGCCCAGCGCACACGGACCCGGTCCCCGGCGCGGCGCAGCAGGTACTCGACGGCCGAGCTGACCACCACCGGGTCCTCCGCACCCACGTGCAGCATCAGGTCACCGCCGCACCAGGCGGGTTCGAGGTCGTCGGCGCCGAACTCCGGCAGGTCCTCCAGGTGGGGAGGGCGCCGGTCGGCCAGTCCCGCCCGCTCCAGAAGCGACCCGCCCAGGCCGACGGTGACGCCCAGGGAGGCGGGGCGCAGTCCCTCGGAGGGCGCGCCCTCGTCGACCGCGGCCAGCCCCCGCTCGTGTAGGGCGGCCGCCTCCCCGTGCCAGACGTCCAACACCTCCCGGGCGGACGCGCGCACGTCCGCCGCCTCCTCTCCCCGCACGTCCACGGCGAGCACCTGGACGTGCGCGGGCGTGGGGACGCGCAGAGCCGGAGGCCGCCCCGCCTCGGGGCCGCTCCGGGCACGCACGGAGGCGAGCGCGGACCCCTCGTCCGTACCGGCTCCGAGCGCGGCGGCGGAGGCGTACCCGCCCACGGCACCCGCGCCGAGCCCGGTGAGCCCCGCCGCGCCCGCGGCGGACAGCAGACCGCGCCGGGAGACGCGGCGACCCCCGCCCCGGACCTCGTTCCCGGGCTCCGGCGAGCCCCCGCTCCGGGCGTCGTTTCCGGGCTCGCGCGCGGTCTCACTCACAGCAGGTCGTCCCTGAGCGCCGGCAGGAGCTCGGCGATCCGGGCGGACTCGGTGCCCTCGTCGAACATGCCCGCCGCCCGTCCGTCGGGCAGCAGGACGACGATCCGCCCGCCGTGGGTGACCAGGTACCCGCCGTCGGTCTCCTCGGGCGCCTCGATGGCGATGCCGTAGTCGGCGGCGGCCTCGACCGTGGTGGCGATGTCGCCGCGCACGCCCTGGAACTCCGGGTCGAAGCGGTCCAGCCAGGAGCGCAGCTGCTCGTCGGTGTCCCGGGCGGGATCGGTCGAGACCATGACGACGTCGAAGTCCTGTGCGGTGTCGCCCGCCTCGTCCAGGGCCAGGTTGATGTCGGCCATGGTCATCGGGCACACGTCGGGGCAGCTGGTGTAGCCGAAGAAGAGCAGGGTGAGGCGGTCGTCGGCGACGTCGGCGAAGGTCCAGGGATCGCCGTCGACCGTGGTCAGCTCCGCGGTGGAGGCGGGCATCGGTTCGTCGGACAGGTCGAGGTAGTACTCGGCGTCCGACACGGAGGCTCCCGTGGAGCAGGCGGTGGTGAGGGCGAGGAGGGCCNCGGTGGCCCGCCAGTGTGCGGGCCGGAGGGGCCGGGGTGTCATCTGTCTCCTTGGTGGTGGGGCCGCGCGGGGGTCCCGCGCGGGGTCGTCGGTCCGGTCCGGGGCGCGCACGCCGGCGCGCCCCGGGGCGTCGGGGTCAGGCGGCCTCGCGCAGCAGGCGCAGCAGGTCGCGGCGCCCGCGTGCCACCCGGGACCGGACCGTGCCGATGGGCACGCCGATGCTCCGGGCCGCCTCGGCGTAGGGGACCCCCTCGATCTGCGTGAGGACGAAGGCCCTCCGGCGGTCCTCGGGCAGCGCCCTCAGCAGGTCGAGGAGGGCCAGGTACTCGTCGAACCGCCCGGGGGCGGCCCCCGGCCCGACCCGCGACCAGTCGTCCGTGGACTCGTGGCGCGGGACGCGGCTGTGCGAGCGGTAGCGGTCGGCGACGGTGTGCCGGGCCACGGACAGCAGCCACGAACGCACCGGAGCCCGGCCCTCGTAGCGGGCCAGACCGTGCATGGCCCGGGAGAAGGTCTCCTGGGTCAGATCGTCGACCCAGGAGGGGTCCACGCGGCGCGCGATGAAACGCGCGACGTGGTCACGGGTCAACGAGAAGAGGGAGTTCATCTCCTCCATGCCGCCCTCCTTGGCCCGCAGGGCCAGGAGGGTCAGCTCCTCCCGCTCCGTGCGCCCGTCCGGGGACGGGGCGGGCCGGGAGGACACGTGTCCTTCCAAGGGTAGGGGGGGTCGGGTCTCGACGAACGCGGTCACGGGTGCTCCTTCGGTCACCACGCGCGGTCGGCGGACCGGCGGACGGCGGGGCCGTCCGCCGCGGCGACCGCGGGCGCGGGGGATGGCTCTGGCGTCGCGGTGGCGGACCACCGGTGCGTGGCGGCGCACGGCCGGAGCCTCGGGAGCGACCGCGTCGGGGACACGGGGCACGGCGCACGACGCTCCGCGCGGTGCCGGGTGGCAGCGCGGACGGAGGCCGTGTGCTGTGGTCGGGGGCGCCGGACGCTCAGGCGGTGCGCGGAGCCGGGGGAGGCCCCCGCAGGATCCGGGCGTACCGGAGGTAGGGAAGGAGGGGTTGGGAACGTCCCTCGTCGTTCCACGGTCCCCGGCCGATCGCGGGCTCGGGGAGGACCCGCACCCGCCCGAGGACGATCAGGAGCGGGAAGAGGGTGAGCGCCATGAAGCGCAGGAAGGCGAAGAGGGAGTTCTCCCCGCGATGCAGCCACCACGCGCTGAGCAGGGCCGCCATCACGTGCATGGCGAGCATCTGCCACGTCGACAGCGACCCGCCCGACGCGGCCTCCGCGACGTTGGCCGAGTAGGCCGCGGCGTCGGCAGCGAGGGAGGGGTTGTCGGCAGCGGCCAGGTGCGTGCCGTGACCGCCGCCCCAGAGCTGGGTGTAGCTGAACGCCAGGTGCAGGGCGAACTGGCCCCACAGCATCCAACCGGCCAGGACCAACGGGCCGTGGCGGCGTTTGGCGGCGGCCCAGGCCATGGCCATGACCACGACCACGCCGAGCAGGAGACCGGCGAGGGGGACGTCGTGCCCGGAGCTCAGTGCGTGCCCGTGCGCGGACAGGCTCGCGCACACCAGGGTGAACACCCCGGCGCGCAACGGGCGGCACGGCTGGCTCTCGGACATCTCCGTCCCATCGTCTCACCCCCTCCGGACGCGCCCGGACCGGGTCACCCGTGGGCTAGGTGACCGAGGTCGGGAACCCTCGCCGCCAGCCCTCAGCCCTCCGTGTCGGCGGGAGCGCAGGCGCACGCGGACGAACGCGCCGCGTCCAGCTCCTCGTCGGGTCGGCGCCGCTCCAGCAGCACGGTGTCGCGCCACACCCCGTGGTGGCGGGCGATCCGCTCACGCACTCCCAGCGTGCGGAAGCCCGCCGAGTGGTGCAGGGCCAGACCCGTCTTGTTCTCCGGGAAGATCGAGGACTGAAGCGTCCAGAGCCCGCCCGCGTCGGCCTCGGTGACCTGACGGTGGATCAGTGCCTTGCCGACCCCGCGCCCGCGCGCCCCCTCGGCCACGTAGACGGAGGTCTCCGCGACCCCGGAGTACGCCTTCCGGTCGGAGACCGGCGAGGCCGCCGCCCATCCGACGACGCGCCCGTCGGACTCGGCGACCCAGCGGTGGCCGGGCAGCCACCGGGCGTCCAGGTCGCGCGCGTCGGGCACCTCGGTCTCGAAGGTGGCGTGCCCGGTGGCGATGCCCTCCGCGTAGATCCGCAGCACGTCGTCGACGTCGTCCTCGGCCATCGCCCGGACGGTCACGTCCTCGGGCAGGTCGGTGGGGCAACAGGGTCGGGAGGACAACAGGCCCATCACGGCGTCGGCGGCGTGCGGCAGGCCGGTGCAGCAGGCCGGGTTGACCGCCACGTGCGTGGACGTGCCGACCTTGGCCAGGGTCACGAATCCCACGTCGGCGAGCTTGCGCAGGTGGTGGGAGACGGTGGGCTGACGCAGACCCACCGCGTCGGCCAGCGCGCCGACGCTGATCGGGGTGGGTGCGGCGGCCACGGCGTGCAGCAGGCGCACGCGCGCGGGCTCGGCCAGGCAGGCGAACCAGGAGGCGTAGGTCTCGGCGTCCTCGGAGCGCAGGGGCTCGGCGGCCGCCCGCGCCGGTGTCGTGGTGGTCATGTCCCCATTATCAACGATGGTCTATATCGACCACCATCGATACTGCTTTCATCGACCTCGATCTATGCAGTTCCCCCATGGAAGCCAGCCGACGAAGGGGAGCGCGTCATGGAGGAGCGCCCCGTCGTGGCGATCGGCGCCGGCCAGGCGCGCCGCTGACCGCCGACGGCGGGGTCGGGAGGCGGCCCGGACCTCAGCGCCGCCGCCTCCGGCGGATCGACGGCATCAGGAGCAGGCCGAGCAGCAGACCGGCCACGACGGCGCCCGTCAGGGTGGCCCACAGGGGCGCGGCCACGGAGACCATGAGGAAGTGGATCTCGGTCGACTGCAGGTTCTGCGCCACGAAGACGACGACGCCGATCAGGATGACCAGGGCCACCCAGACCCGGACGGGGATCCGTCCGAGCACGTTCCTCCGCTCCGGAGGCCCCTCCGCGGTCATCACGCCCTCCCCTCGTCCGACGGCACGGAGCCGTCCCCTGGGACCTGCCCGGCCGGCCCGCCCGTCCCGGGCATCAGAGGGTCAAGTCTCGGCCCGAACTCGACAGGTGGGCGCGGTCGTCATCCGCGCGCCTACCCGTCCGCCCTCTGGACGAGGAAGAACTCGTTGCCGAAGGGGTCGGTGAACCAGGTCGCCCGGTCGCCCCACGGCATCGTCTCGGGCGGCTGCTTGACGTTCACGCCCTTGGCCGTCAGCGCCTCGTAGTCGGCGTCTACGTCGTCGGTGAGGAGGGAGATGCCGCACAGCTGCGTCGCGGCCCCGGGCGGCTCCTGGCCGTATACCTCCGGCTGCCCCAGCACCAGCGCGGTCTCCGCCCCGCGCGGCGCCACGGTCAGCCACCGCATCGGACCCATGGTGTTGTCCTCGCGCTTCTCCCAGCCGAGCACGCCGACGTAGAAGCGCAGCGCCTCCTCCTGGTCGCCGACGAGGACGGTGGTCGAGTGCATCCTGCTGATCATGCGCCCAACCTACGCCGCGCACCCGTTTCCCCTCCTGTTCCACCAGCGCGTTTGCCCAGCCTTTGCCCCGCTGGCCGAGCGCGTGGGCGGGGAGGCCGTGTGTTCGCGGACTACGCGGCCCCCGTGGCCGTGACCGCTCAGGCCCCGTGTCGGTGCTCACGTGGCGTGTGCCCGTAGCGGACGCGGAAGGCGTCGTTGAAGGCGCTGAGCGACCCGAAGCCCGTCGCGTGGGCGATGTCGCTGACCGCACGTTTCGCCCAGTCCGGATGTCGGAGTCGGTTCGCGGCCCGTTCCAGTCGCAGTTCGCGGATCACCCGGGCGGGGGTCGTGCCCTCGCTCCGCAGCGCGTACTGGACCGAACGCAGCGACCAGCCCAGGATCCGGGCCAGGTCGGCAGGGGCGAAGGAGGCGTCGTCACAGTGCTGGCGGACCACGGCACGCGCCTGGGCCAGCAGGTCGTCCTCCGCGCTGGGGACGCCTCGCGACATCAGTCCCACCGCCGACTCGACGGTCCCGACGAACGATGACGCGTCCATGTCCCGCCACTGCAGCGACACCTCCCGCACCATCGCGGCGAAGACCGCGCCGACCCCCCGGTGCAGCTCCCACACCAACGGGTTGGCCGGTGACGCCGCGGGCCAGAGCCGTCGGGGCAGTGAGATGATCAGGGCGCGCGCCCGGTCGTCCTGCTCCAGGGTGAACCCCCGCTCCATGGAGACCACGGCCGCGCCCCCCGCCCCCAGAGAGTGGCTGGCGCCC
>NZ_ANBC01000700.1:6410-10795 GCF_000341125.1 Nocardiopsis lucentensis DSM 44048
AGCCCCCTGGGTGGGAATCACGACCCGCAGGCTGTCGTCGCCGTCCTGTTCGCCGGGCGGCCGCTCGTAGGCGACCGCGGACGACCAGAAATCGACCAGCTGCAGGTCGGCTCCGCGCTGGACGCGGGTGCCCCCCGCGAAGAGGTCGGGCTCCCGGAAGGCGAATCGCAGCCTGCCGTGGTTGCGCACCACGTGGTCGCGCCAGTAGCCGGTCCGGTCGGGGTGGGGCACGGAACTGGTGTCGGCCGCCGTTGCGACGTATCCGGGTGAACTCATCGCGCTCCCGCTGTTCCTCGACGGCGTGCGCGCTTCCGTCAGCCGACTGCGCGCGACCGTAGGACCCCCGACCGCCGGATCCCTACGGTGAGAATACGGCCGCAGTTGCGGATATCACACCCCCACCGGGCAGGACGGAGTTGACAACCGTGCAGCACATCGAGATCGACGGCGCTCGGATCGCCTACCAGGACCGCGGACCGGCCGAGGGAGAGGTGTTCCTCCTCAGCCACTCGCTCTTCTTCGACCACCGCATGTTCGACCCGCTGGCCGACATCCTCACCGGCTCGGGTTATCGAACGGTCGCCTTCGACCACCGGGGACAGGGGTCCAGCTCGCCCGCCGGGTCGGTCGAGGAGCTGTCGATGGACGCGCTCACCGAGGACGCCGCGGCGCTGATCCGCGCGCTGGACCTGGGCCGGGTACACGCGGTGGGCAACTCCATGGGCGGTTTCGTGGCCCTCCGCCTGGCAGCCCGGCATCCCGACCTGGTGCGCACCGTGGCCGCGCTCGGCTCGTCCTGCGAGGAGGAGTACAAGCTGGACGAGTTCGCACCCCTCGTCGCCGCGCTCGGAGAGCACGGCGGAGCGCCGCAGGTGGACACACTGATGCACATCATGTTCGGTGACGCCACGCTCGCCGCGGGCGGACCGGTGGTCGAGCGCTGGCGGGAGAGGATGGTCGCGCTGGGGCCGTCGATCGGGGACTGCGCCCACCAGGTCATCCACCGCACCCGTATCCACGAGGAGCTCGCCGACTGCCCGGTGCCCGTGCTGGCCGTCGCCGGGGCGGAGGACCACGCCTACCCGCAACCGATCTCGGGCCGCAACATCGCCGCCGCGTCCGGGGGGCGGGAGGAGACCGTGGCGGGGGCGGGGCACTCCGTGGCGTTGGAGCGTCCCGAGGAGGTCGCCGAGCTCCTCGTCGCCCACGCGAGGCGGTCGGTGTGACGACGTGTTCGGACCCGCGCGGTCGCCGAGCCTCGCCCCGGCAAGGAAGGGGTGCCTCGAAGAGGCGCCGTGACGACATGGGATGATCCTCTGCCGTCCCCGGCACTCGGGGCGGCGGAGGGAGCGTGTCATGGGGGAAGCGGGGCCAACGGGACGGCGCTGGCTGTGGTTCCTCCTGGTGAGCGTGGTGTTCGCGCACACCGCCCTCAACCTGGCCCGGCCGCTGATCTCCTACCGGACCATCGCCGTGGGCGGGGACGCCGTCGCGGTCGGGCTGGTCACCGCAGCCTACGCGCTCCTCCCGCTCCTCATGGCCGTCCCGCTGGGCCGGGCGACCGACCGCGCGCGGCGGACGGCCTGGATCGTGGGTCTGGGCGCGGTGGTCCTGGCGGCGGGAAGCCTGTTCCTGGCCGCCGCGACCGGGCTGGTCACCCTCGCCCTGGCCAGCACCGTGGTCGGTGCGGGCCACCTGCTGTGCATGATCGCCGGGCAGGGGCTGGTCGCCCGGTTCTCACCCCCGGAACACATGGACCGCGACTTCGGCTGGTACACCGCCGCAGCCTCCCTGGGCCAGCTCGCCGGTCCGCTGATCTCCGGAGCAGTCCTCGCCGACGCCTCCGGGCCGGACCTCCTCCCGGCCACCTCGACCGCGCTGTGGGTCGCCTGCGCCATGGCGGTGCTGGGAGCCGTGGGGATCCTCCCCCTGCTGTCGCTGCGTTCCCCGGCGCACGCCGACCAGGATCGCGCCCCGGCCGTCGGGACGCGCCAGATCCTGCGGGGACGCCGGATGACCGCGGCGCTCCTGGCCAGCCTGTCCCTGCTCTCGGCGGTGGACATCCTCACGGCCTACCTGCCGCTGATCGCCGAGAGCCGGGGCATCTCGCCCATGTACGTGGGCGTGCTGCTGAGCCTGCGCGCCGGGGCCTCCCTGGTCTCGCGCCTGTGCCTGCCCTGGCTGCTGGGGCGCTGGTCGCGCGGGAACCTGATCGTGGCGAGCACGGCGGTGGCCGGGGTGTCGATGGCGCTGGTGGCCGTGCCCGGGGGCGGTCCGGTGCTGCTCGGGGCGGTGCTGACGGCCGGCGGTTTCCTGCTCGGCCTGGGCCAGCCCCTGACCATGGCGGAGGTCGCCACGACCGCCCCGCCGGGGGCGCGCGGATCGGCGCTGGCCCTGCGTATCTGGGGGAACCGGCTCGGTCAGGTCGCCATCCCCGCGGCCGCCGCGGGGGTGGCCGGGTCGGTCGGCGCTCCGGGAGCGCTGCTGGTCTCGGCCACCGTCCTGTTCGCGGCCGCCCTCACCGCCCGGTAGCCGCACGCGTCAGTCGTCCCCGAGGATGAGGTCGGTCATGCGCAGCAGGCGACCGAAGGAGACGGCCGCCTCTCCCCGGAGGGCGGCCACGGCAGCCCGGAGTTCGTGGCGGGACCGGTCCATCCCGGCCACGGCCGCCGCGTCGAGGAGGCCGTCGGCCAGGTAGGACGAGACGAAACCGGCCACCGCGGCGTCGAGGTACGGGAGTTCGGTGTCCGTCACGCGCCCGACCGACCCGAGGTCCGGGAAGGGGGCCGAGAGGTGCTCGGCCCACAGCAGTTCCAGCTCGGTCAGGACTCCGCCCCGGCCACGCCGATCGGACACGACGCGCCCGTTCCGCCGATCCCGCAGTAGCCGCCGGGGTTCTTGGCGTCGGACAGGTACTGCTGATGGTAGTCTTCGGCGAAGTAGAACGCCCGCAGCGGCGCGATCTGCGTGGTGATCGGCCCGTACCCGGCCCGGGTGAGGACCGGCTGGAAGGCGTCCCGGGTGGCCTCGGCCGCGGCGCGCTGGGCGTCGTCGTGGTACAGGATCGCCGACCGGTACTGCGTGCCCACGTCGTTGCCCTGGCGCATGCCCTGGGTGGGGTCGTGGCCCTCCCAGAACACCTTGAGGACCTCGGCGTAGGTGATCCGCTCGGGGTCGAAGACCACGCGCACCATCTCGGTGTGGCCGGTCAGCCCCGAGCACACCTCCTCATAGGTGGGGTTGGGCGTGTACCCGCCCGCGTAACCCACGGCGGTGGTGAACACCCCCCGCTCCGCGCCCAGGCGCCAGAACGTCCGTTCGGCGCCCCAGAAGCAGCCCATCGCCACGTCGGCGACCTCGTACCCCTCCGGGTAGGGCGGCGTGAGCGGCGTGCCCAGGACGGTGTGCTGCGCGGGCACCGGCATCGGGGCGTCCCGGCCGGGCAGGGCGCGCGCCGGATCGACCATGGTCGTCTTCGAACCGAACATGCGTCCAGGGTAGTCGCGGCGGGGCGGCACCGCACGGGTCCGTCCACAGTCGGAAAATCCCCCGGGACACGGAGATGGGTTCGTCCTACGATAGGGGTCGTGCCCGAATCCAACCGCGGCGTCGCCATCGGTGCGAGCGCCTTCCTCCTGTGGGGCTTCGCGGCCCTCTACTGGCCCTTCCTCTCCGCCTCCGAACCCAGCGAGGTCCTCGCCCACCGCATGGTGTGGTCACTCCTCGCGATGTGCGTCTTCCTCCTCCTCGCCCGACGCGGCTGGGGCTGGTTGCTCCCCCTCCTGCGCAGCCCGCGCCGACTCCTCCCGGTCGCGGCCGGGGCCGTCCTCATCGGGATCAACTGGTGGGGGTTCATCTACTCGGTGTCCATCCAGGAGACCCTCCAGGCCTCGCTCGCCTACTTCATCAACCCGTTGATGGCGGTCTGCCTCGGTGTGCTCGTCTTCTCCGAACGCCTGCGCACCACCCAGTGGGTCGCGGTCGGCCTGGGCGCCCTGGCCGTCGTGGTCATGACCGTCGCCTACGGCGCCGCCCCGTGGCTGTCCCTGCTCATGGCGTCGTCCTTCGCGGCCTACGGCGCGGTCAAGAAGTACGTCGACCTCGACGGCATGCAGAGTCTCACCGTCGAGACCCTCATCATGTTCCCGCCCGCCCTCGGCTACGTCGTCTACCTGGAGCTGACCGGGGACGGCACGATGTTCTCCGTCTCCCCCGGCCATACGGCGCTGCTGGTCGGCGGCGGCTTCGTCACCGCCCTCCCCCTGCTGCTGTTCGGCGTGGCCGCCCGGCGGGTGCCGCTGAACGTCATCGGCATGCTCCAGTACATCGCGCCCTCGATGATCTTCCTCATCGGCTGGCTCATCCAGAACGAGGAGATGCCGCCG
>NZ_ANBC01000701.1 GCF_000341125.1 Nocardiopsis lucentensis DSM 44048
GCTGGTGTTCGTCTACGACCAGATCCGCACGGCCCGGTCCGCCCGCCGGAAGGGCCGCGCACGGGACCCTGAACCCACCATGCCGGCCGACTGATCCCGTTTCCCTGGTTCCGGCAAACCGAAACTACCCTCGGTGACTCTGTGCTAACGTCAGGTCGCGGGCGGGGCCTCCCCGTCCCGATCACAGCACCCGTCGCGGAGGGCCCTCCATGCCTGCCACCAGCCGAAGCGGACGCGCGGCGCGCGCCGTCTCGGCCGCGTGCGCGCTGGCGCCCTCGCTTCTCTGGTTGCCACTGCTCGCCGGCGCCTTCCTCGCCACGCTGTGGCTGCTCGGCGCGTCCCCGGCCCACGCCGACGGGCTCGCCCTCGACGACGCCCGGCCCTTGTCCGACACCGTGCGGCTGAGCGAGGTCGTCCAGGTCACCGACCCGGTCACCGCCACCCTCGGCACCGTCCACCAGGGTTTGGAGGACCGCGCCGAGCGGACCGCCGAGGCCGCGGAGGGCCTGTCCGAGCCGGCCCGCGCCG
>NZ_ANBC01000702.1 GCF_000341125.1 Nocardiopsis lucentensis DSM 44048
ATCCGCCCCGACCGGTGGGACGCGCCCGCGGCCGGCCTCCTGCCCGAGCTCACCGCCGCCCCGGAGGAGAGCCCCGCACGCGCCCCGCGTGAGGAGTCCGCCCCCGCCGAGGAGGGCGCGAAGCCCCCCGTCCCGGACGCCGAGGGCACCGAGACGGCGCCCGTACCCGTTCCCGGTCCCGCCCAGCGGCATCCCGTCACCGAGGTGGCCGCCGACCACGCCCCGCACCTCACCGCGGAGGCCCCCGTCACGCACCCGCGCGACACCGAGCGCCTCGGCGGCCACCTGGCCGCGGGGTCCGCGCCGACCTCGGGCGGCTCCTTCCCCGTCCCCGGCGTCGCCGGGTACCTCACCTCCACGCCCCTGGCGGCCCCGGCCTCCGTGCCCGCCCGCCCCGCCGACGCCCGGCTCCACGCCGTGCCCGTCGACCCCGCCGACGACCCCACGGTCTCCCCCGACTAGGGACGGTCCCCGGGCACGCCCGCCGTGCCCCGGACCGATCCCAGCCCGGGCCCACGCGCCCACCCACGTTCTGGGAGCTGACCTGAGTCCCGTGCGCTCGCTCACGTGATTCACGTCAGCCGGTGGTCCACAGCTCCTCCGGCTCCGGCCCACGCGCCCCCGTCGCGCGACCGGCCGCCCCGTATCCACGAACCAGAGCTTTGGAAGGTTAACCATGACGCAGGTCAAGCGGACCTCAGCACGAACCCTCGTCCTCGCCGCCGGGACGGCCGGTTTCGTCGCCTTGGGCGCGGGCATCGCCGGGGCCGACGCGCTGGAGTCCCCCACCCACGAGATCGCCCCCATCGTCGAGCGGGCCCTCGTCGAGGGCGTCGCCCCGACGATGCGCGGCCTGGCCCCCGAAGGCGCCGTGCCGATCGCCGACTCCGCGCTGCAGGAGCTCCAGCGGACCGCGAAGGACCCGAACAAGCCCGCCCCCGACCTGTCCGCTCCGCTGCCCGAGTCCGGCCGCCTGGTCACCCCCGTGGCCGACGTCGCCAGCCCGCTCCCGGCCGTGGGCGAGGCCGTCGCCGAGACTCAGGACGCCACCGGCCTCGACGGCGACCCGCACCACACGATCGGCCACTCGGCCGGTGACACCGTGACCGAGTCCGCCACGGGCGCCGGGGACTCCCTGGAGGACCTCGGCGGACTGGTCGAGGACACGGCGAGCGACGCGGGCGGTCGGGTCGAGGGGTCCGCGGGCCAGGTGCTGCCGCACACCGTCCAGGCCGCGCACGGCCTCAAGGACGAACTGGACGTCCCCGCGCCCTCCGAGCTGACCCGCCTGGCCCACCCCTCCGAGCTGTCCGGCCTGACCGAGGGAGCCCAGCTGCCGCTCGCCGAGGGCTCCGGGCTGCCCGAGGCCACGAACCTGACCGACCTGACCGGCGACAACTCGCTGGCCCTCAGCGATGTGGCGGACCTGCCGCTGGCCGGGGACACCGGCACCGTCCACCAGAGTTCGGCCGCCCCCGCCGTCCCGAACATCTGGGACATGGCCTACGTCTTCGGACTGGAGACCCCGAAGCAGGCCCAGGACCTCGTGGAGTCCAACCCGGTCACCGACGACAACTACGTCAACCTCGGTGAGGGTGAGGTCCTCGGTCTGGTGGGCCAGCGCAACATGGAGGAGCCCCTGACCATGACCGTCGCCCAGAGCGCCCCCGCCGGGAGTGGGCTGGACGACCTGACCGGGTCTCTGCCCGAGGTGACCGAGGGCGGGCTGCCCCGCGTGGCCGAGGGCGTCGACACCCGGACCGCCGAGGACCTGGTCGACGCGCTGAGCCAGGGTCCCTCCGTGCTGGAGGACCTCGACACCAGCGACCTGGTCTCGATCGAGGGCGGCGGCCCCGCCCAGGCCCCCGCCCAGGACGACGGCCTCACCCACCACCCGACCTTCACCGAACTGCCCGGCCACGAGGCCCTTCCGGTCGTGGCCTGACCTTCCCCGGAGACGACGACGGCCCCGCCGCCCGGTCCGGGCGGCGGGGCCGTCGCGCGTTCCGTGTCCGGCCCGGGCGACGGGCGGACCGAAGCGAGGCGGAGGACGAGAGAGGCGCTGCTCAGCCGGAGCGACGCACCACGTAGTCGCACAGGGACTCGAAGGCGTCGCGGGCCGGCCCCTCGGGCAGCGTGGCCAGCTCGGACCGCGCCAGATCGGCCCAGCGGCGCAGCGTCGCCTCGGCCTCGCCCATCGCCGGGTGCCGACGCAGCAGGGTGAGGGCCTCCTCGGCCTCCTCGTCGCCCAGCGGGCGGCCCAGCAGCGACCGCAGCCGCTCGTCCTCCGGCGCGGTCGAGCGCAGCGCGTAGAACATCGGCAGGGTCAGCACGCCCTCCCTCAGGTCCGTTCCGGGGGTCTTTCCGGAGTCGGCGGTCTCACTGGCGACGTCGAGCAGGTCGTCGGAGATCTGGAAGGCCATCCCGATCGCGTCGCTGGCGCGGGTGAGCGTGCCCACGGTCTCCGGGTCGACCTTGCCGAACATGCCGCCGAACTCGGCCGAGGACGCGATGAGCGACGCGGTCTTGTCACTGATCACCTGGAGGTAGTGGTCCAGCGGATCGGTGCCCTCCGGCGGACCGGACGTCTCCAGGATCTGCCCCTGGACGAGGCGTCCGAACGTGACCGCCTGCAACCGGACCGCCTCGGCGCCCAGGTCGGCGAGCAGCTCCGAGGCCTTGGCGAACACGTAGTCGCCGGTGAGGATGGCGATGTTGTTGCCCCAGCGCTGGTTGGCGCTGGGCTCGCCGCGCCGCAGTTCGGCCTCGTCCATGACGTCGTCGTGGTACAGCGTCGCCATGTGGGTCAGCTCCACCACGGCGGCGGCCGGGATGAGGTCGGGCACCGACGGGTCCCCGAAGCGGGCGGCGAGCAGTACGAGCGTGGCGCGGAACCGCTTGCCCCCCGCGGTGATCAGGTGGGAGGCGGCCTCCGTCAGCATGGGGTTGCTGGACTCCACCGTGGACCTGAGCAGGTCCTCGACCTCGTCGAGGCCGGCCTGGATCTCCCGGGCGAGTGTGGGGTCGACTCTCGGCAGAGCGAGAAACCCGCTCGGGACAGCACCGCTCACCGTAAAGCTCCACCTGTCGAGAGGGCGCGCGGGCGGTCCTCCGAGGAGGACCCCACCGCGCGCTCAGCACATGAACATGATCCGACTTGCCACGGTATCCGACCCGGATTGAAGAGCCAAAGCCACACCCGGGTAGCCGATCACTCGGTGCCGATATCCGCTGTGACCTGGTACACCGTCACCGAGGCGGGCTGCGAACCAGGTTCCGTGGCCGGCAGGAGATTCTCCAGCAGCGGCCCCGGGAGGACGCCCAGCAGCAACGTGGCGGCCACCCCCAGGGCGATCACCCCGCCCGTGAGCACCCCGGCCGGAGCGACGGTCGGCCCCTCGCCCTCCGGGTCCCGGAAGAACATCACGACGATGATGCGGACGTAGAAGAACGCGGTGACGGCGCTGCTGAGGACACCCACGACCACGAGCGGCGCCGCGCCCGCGGCCAGGGCGGCCTCGAACACGGCGAACTTGCCGATGAACCCGCTCGTGAGCGGGATCCCCGCGAAGGCGAGCAGGAACAGGCCCAACGACCCGGCCAGTGCCGGGGAGCGCCGCCCCAGCCCCGCCCAGCGGTCGAGGTCGCCGAGTTCCTGTCCGCCGTCGCGGGTGCGCACCAGCGTCACCACCGCGAAGGCGCCCAACGTGGTGAACCCGTAGGCGGCCAGGTAGAACATGGCGCCCGCGAGCCCCTCGACGCTGTTGGCGACGACCGCGGTGAGCACGAACCCGGCGTGGACCACCGACGAGTAGGCGAGCAGCCGCTTGACGTCGCGCTGTGTCACCGCGATGACCGCCGCGGCGACCATCGTGAGAATGGCCACCGTCCACAGCATGGGTTCCCACACGTCCGCCGAACCGCCGAACGGGACGAAGAACACCCGCAGCAGCGCGCCGAACGCGGCGACCAGCGTGCACGAGGCCATGAGCGCGGTGATCGGCGTCGGGGCGCCCTGGTAGACGTCCGGCTTCCAGTTGTGGAAGGGCACCGCGCCGACCTTGAACAGCAGGCCGACCGCGACCAGACCGATCCCCATGAGCAGCAGCGGCTCGCCGTCGCCGCCCTCGAAGATCGCCGCGCCCCCGCTCTCGACGGCGGCGCGCACGTCGGCGAAGTTCACCGAGCCCGCGTACCCGTAGACCATCGCGATGCCGAACAGGAAGAACGCCGACGCGAACGCGCCCAGCAGGAAGTACTTGACCGCGGCCTCCTGCGAGAAGAGGCGGCGACGGCGGGCCAGCCCGCACATCAGGTACAGCGGCAGGCTCATCACCTCCAGGGCGATGAACATGGTGAGGAAGTCGTTGGACGCCGGGAACATGAGCATCCCCAGCACCGCGAACAGCACCAGCGGGTAGACCTCGGTGTGCTGGGAGCCCGCCATGATGTGGGCGCGCTCCTCCTCGCTGCCGGGCACCGTGGCCGCCTGCGCCGCGAAGGCGTCACGGCCGTGCCTGCGCTCGGCGATCAGCATGAGGCTGACCAGTGCCAGGACCGTGATCGTGCCCTGGAAGAACAGGACCGTCCGGTCCACGGCCAGCACCCCGGCCGCCAGCAGCGCACCCTCCTCCGGGACGGTGCCCATCTGGACGAGCAGCAGGACGAACGTGGCGAGCAGTGCGGCGACGGCGAGCCCGAGCTGGAGCCCCCGGCGCCGCCCGTTCGGCACGAACGCCTCGAACAGCACGGCGAGCACGCCCGCCGCGAACACGGTCAGCAGCGGCGCGAACAGCCACCAGTCCAGTTCCGGTGCCGCCTCGGTGAGTCCGGGGAGCGTCGGCTCCACCGCCTCGGCGGGGATGAGGGGGATCACTCCTCGTCTCCTTCCTGTGCGCCGCCGTCGGCGACCGCGCCGACCTCGGAGGCGTCCTCGTCGACGGTGCGTTCGACGGCGGGGTTGATCACGTCCAGCAGCGGCTGCGGGTAGACGCCGAACGCGATGATGAGGGCGACCAGCGGGCTGATCGCCCAGGCCTCACGGCCGGACAGGTCGCGCAGCCCGGACAGCTTCTCCGGGACCGGGCCGGTCATGGTGCGCTGGTACATCCACAGGATGTAGAGCGCGGCCAGGACGACGCCGGCCGTGGCCAGGACCGCCGGGACCGCGTTGAACTCGTACACCCCGACGAACACCAGGAACTCGCTGACGAACGGGGCGAGCCCGGGCAGCGCGAGCCCGGCCAGGCCCACGACCAGGAAGGTCCCGGCCAGCTTCGGGGCGATCTTCTGCACGCCGCCGTAGTCGGCGATGAGCGCCGAGCCGCGGCGGGGGATGAGGAAGCCCACGATGAGGAACAGCGCGCCCGTCGCGAATCCGTGGTTGACCATGTACAGGGTCGCGCCCGCCTGCCCCTCCTGGGTCAGGGCGAAGATGCCCAGGGTGATGAAGCCGAAGTGGGACACGGACGTGTAGGCGACCAGTCGCATCATGTCGGTCTGGCCGATGGCGAGGACCGCGCCGTAGACGATGCTCACCAGGCTCAGTCCGACCACCGGCCACACGAACCACGAGGTCGCCCCGGGGAACAGCTCCAGGCAGTACCGGAGCATCCCGTAGGTGCCGACCTTGTCCAGCACGCCGACCAGCAGGACCGCCGTGCCGGGCCGCGAGGCCCCGGCCGCCGACGGCAGCCAGGTGTGCACGGGCCACATCGGCGCCTTGATCGCGAAGGCGATGAAGAAGCCGAGGAAGAGCCACCGCGCGACCTCGGGCGAGACCGCGCGCAGCGGACTGCCGTCCGCGACCAGGTCGGTCCACAGGAAGGTGTCGCCGTACACGTACACGCCGATCACCGCGACCAGCATGATCAGGCCGCCCGCGAGGCTGTACAGCAGGAACTTCACGGCCGCGCGCGACCGCTCGCCGCCGCGTCCGTACCGCCCGATCATGAAGTAGACCGGGATGAGCATCGCCTCGAAGAAGACGTAGAACAGGAAGACGTCGGTGGCGGCGAAGACGCCGACCATCATCGCCTCCAGTACCAGGACGAGGGCGAGGTAGGCGCGCCCGCCGTCCTCCCGGTCGTCGTGTTCGTTCCAGGCGGCCAGGACGACCAGCGGCACGAGCACCGCCGACATCAGGATGAGCGCGAGCGCGACGCCGTCGACGCCGACCGCGTAGTGGACCCCGAAGTAGGGGATCCACGGGTACACCTCCTCGAACTGGAGGCGCCCCGCCGCGGAGACGTCGAAACGCAACGCCATCGCCGCGACCACGAGCAGCGTGCCCAGGGAGAAGCCCAGGGCGATCCGTTTGGCGGCCTCGGCCGAGCCGCGCGGGGTCGCCCACAGGACGACCGCGCCGACCGCGGGGAGCGCGATCGCGATGGTGAGCCAGGGGATCATGTGTCTACAACCTCACAACCAGCGTCGCGGCGACGATCACGGCGCCGAAGAGCATGGTGAGCGCGTACGTGCGGGCGAACCCGGTCTGGGACCGGCCCAGCTCCCTGGAGGAGTCGCGCACGCCCATGCCGAGCCCGTCCACCGCCGCGTCGATGACCTTGTCCTCGACCACGACCATGGCCTTGGTGAGGACCTGTCCGGGCCTCATGAACAGCCCCTCGTTGATCTCGTTGCCGTACAGCTCCTTGCTGGCCGCGACGGTGACGAAGTTCCCGGCGGGAGCGGTCCGCGCGACCGGTGTGCGCAGGTACACCGCCCAGGCCGCCGCCACGCCGAGCACCAGGACGCCCAGGGCCGCCAGACCGTAGGGCGAGGTGAAGGCGTGCGCCACGTCGAAGTGGTGCGGCTCGGCGGCCACGGCCGGGGCGAGGAAGCCCGCGAACCGGTCGCCGAACATCAGGAACGCGCCCAGCGCGGTGGAACCGATCGCCAGCACGACCATCGGCGCGGTCATCACGCCCGGGGACTCGTGCGGGTGCACGCCCTCGTCCCACCTCTTCTCTCCGAGGAAGGTCATGAAGACCATCCGCGACATGTAGAAGGCGGTGAGGCCGGCGCCGACGATGACCGCCGTGCCGAGCACCATGCCCTCCGTCCCGCCCAGGTCGAAGGCGGCGGAGATGATGCTCTCCTTGGTCCACCAACCGGACAGGAACGGGACACCGATGATGGCGAGGTAGCCGAGGCCGAACGTGGCGAAGGTGACCGGCATGAGCCTGGCGAGGCCGCCGTACCGGCGCATGTCCACGCCGTCGTTCATGGCGTGCATGACCGACCCGGCGCCCAGGAACAGCCCGGCCTTGAAGAAGCCGTGCGTGACCAGGTGGGCGATGGCGGCCACGTAGCCGACCGGGCCGAGCCCCGCGGCCAGGACCATCATCCCGATCTGGCTCATCGTCGACCCGGCCAGGGACTTCTTGATGTCGTCCTTGGCCGAGGCGATGATCCCGCCCGCGATCATCGTCGCGGCGCCGACCACCGCGACGGCGGTCTGGGCGACGGGCGCGCCCTCGAAGATCGGACCGGCGCGCACCACCAGGTACACACCGGCGGTGACCATGGTCGCCGCGTGGATGAGCGCCGACACCGGGGTCGGGCCCTCCATCGCGTCGAGCAGCCACGCCTGGAGCGGAAGCTGCGCGGACTTGCCGCACGCGCCCAGCAGCAGCAGGAGGCCGATCGCGAGCAGCAGGCCGTCGCTCACCCCGGGCACCTGGGCGAACACGTCGCTGAAGCCGACCGCGCCCAGGGTGGTGTACATGATCATGATCGCCACGAGCAGGCCGATGTCGCCGACCCGGTTGATCAGGAACGCCTTCTTGGCCGCGGTGGCCGCGCTCGGCTTGTACTGCCAGAACCCGATGAGCAGGTAGGACGCCAGGCCCACGCCCTCCCAGCCGAGGAAGAGCAGCACGAAGTTGTCCGCGAGCACCAGCACGAGCATGGCGGACACGAACAGGTTGAGGTAGGCGAAGAACCGCCGCCGGTCGGGATCCTCGGCCATGTAGCCGACCGAGTAGACGTGGATCAGCGAGCCGACGAACGTGATCAGTAGGACGAATGTGATCGACAGGGGGTCGACCAGCAGGTTGACCTGCGCGGAGACGCCACCCGTGGCGAACCACTCGTACACCGGGACCGAGACGGCCCGGGCGTCGGCGGCCCGGCCGAGCAGGTCGAACAGGATGAGGACCGCCCAGGCGAAGGACGCCACCGGCAGGGCCACGGCCAGCCAGTGCCCCCAGGCGTTGGTGCGCCGCCCGCCCAGCAGGAGGATCGCCGCACCCGCCAGGGGCAGGGCGATCAGCAGCCAGGCGTACGACAGCACCGGGCTGTCGGCGGNNNGCCACGTCGCCTTCTAGTGCTTGAGCAGGTTGGCGTCATCGAGCGACGCCGACCTGCGGGTTCGGAAGATCTGCATGATGATCGCCAGTCCGACGACCACCTCGGCGGCGGCGACGACCATCACGAAGAAGGCGATGACCTGCCCTTCGATGTCCCCGTGCATCCGGGCGAACGCGACGAACGCCAGGTTGCAGGCGTTGAGCATGAGCTCCACGCACATGAAGACGATGATCGCGTTGCGCCTGACGAGCACTCCGACGGCGCCGATGGTGAAGATCAGCGCCGCCAGGACGATGTAGTTCATCGGGTCCACGAGGACTCGACCTCCTGCCCGTTGCCGTTGTGGTCGCCGTCCGCCTCGTCCTCGGGACCGGCCGAGCCGCCGGAGGCGGGCGCGGAACCGTTGGCGCGGTTCTCCGTCGGCTCACCCTCCTTGGAGTGGGCCGAGTCCGACGCCCCTCCCGGGAGCGGCGGACGCCCCGCCCGGACGTCGCTCGGCACGCCCGACTGGAGCTCCGGGTCGCGCGCGGCGAGGACGGGGTTGAGGGAGAGCTGGGAGACCGTGCCGTCCGGCAGCAGCGCGGGCATGTCGATCGCGTTGTGCCGGGCGTAGGTCCCGGGGCCGGGCAGCGGCGTCGGGTGGTCGCCGCGGATCCGGTCCTCGGAGATCTCCCGCTGGGTGCGGCGCTTCTTCGTCCGGGCGGTGTGCGCCAGGACCAGCGCGCCCAGGACCGCGGTGATGAGCAGCGCCCCGGTGGCCTCGAAGGCGACCACGTAGCGCAGCAGCAGCTCGTTGGCGATCCACGGGATGCTGCCCCCGGCGACGGCCGCTCCCCCGGCGATGCCGACCGGGTCGCCCACGACGATGCGGGTGATCCCGGTGGCCAGGGCGCCGACGAAGCACAGCGCGACGACGGCGGTCAGGACCCGCTGTCCGCCGAGCGTCTCGGTGAGCGAGTCGGCCGAGCTGACGCCGATGAGCATGAGCACGAACAGGAACAGCATCAGGACCGCGCCGGTGTAGACGACGATCTGGACGACCATGAGGAACGGCGCCTCGTTGATGCCGTAGAAGACGGCCAGGCCGACCATGGCCAGGGCCATCGACATGGCCGAGTGGACGGCCTTGCGGGAGAAGACCACGCCGAGGGCGCCCAGGACGACCAGGGTGCCCAGGACCCAGAAGGCGCCGGCCTCCCCGCCGCCGATGGGGGCCGCGAGCGCGGGAGCCGACGAGGCGGCGACGGTGGCGGGCGTCAACGTACCGCCTCCGTCGTCTCCTGCGACCCGTGCTGGCCGCGACCGGTCGCGTAGTAGTCCTCCTCGGTCTCGCCGAGCCGCATCGGGTGCGGCGGGGGCTCCCTT
>NZ_ANBC01000703.1 GCF_000341125.1 Nocardiopsis lucentensis DSM 44048
GCGGGGCGAGCAGCTGTTCCTTCGTCCAGATCAGGCTCTGCCTGCTGTCGTCGGCCAGCTCGTACTCGTTGGTCATGGTCAGCGCGCGGGTCGGGCAGGCCTCCACGCACAGCCCGCACAGGATGCAGCGCAGGTAGTTGATCTGGTAGACGCGCCCGTACCGCTCACCGGGCGAGTACCGCTCGTCCTCGCTGTTGTCACCGGCCTCCACGTAGATGGCGTCGGCCGGACAGGCCCAGGCGCACAGTTCGCACCCGATGCACTTCTCCAGGCCGTCGGCCCACCTGTTCAGCTGGTGCCGACCGTGGAAGCGTGGCGCCGTGGGGCGCTTGACCTCCGGGTACTCGACCGTCGGCACCTTGGTGAACATGGTGTGGAAGGTGACGCCGAAACCCTTGACCGGGTTGAGCCACTCAAGCACCGCTGACCTCCTCACGCTTGTCGTTGCGTCCGGCGGCGGCCGTGGCCGTCCGCGGGGGTTCGGCGAGCACGCTGGTGCCGTAGTGCGCGGCGGTGCTCGGGGGAACCGGGAACCCGCCGAAGGACGGGTCCTCGTGGGAACGGCGCGCGTTCTCCGCCCGCTCCCGGGCCGCGATCGCGCGCTCCCGGCGCGCGTAGCGCACCCAGGCCCAGAAGGCGGCGAGCGTGGCCGCGGTGAACGCCGCCACGACGACGCCGACGACCACCGGGGAGGCGCCCTCGAGGACGAGCATCCGCACGACGGCGACCGCGGTGATCCACACGAGCTGGACCGGGATGAGCACCTTCCAGCCGAACTTCATCAGCTGGTCGTAGCGGACCCGGGGCAGGCTGCCGCGCGCCCAGATGAACAGGAACATCACGCACACGAACTTGAGCAGCCACCACAGGGCGGGCCACCAGCCCTCGTTGGCGCCGGGCAGGACGGCCTCGACCCCGGGCGGGGCGAGCCAGCCGCCGAGGAAGAGCGTCACGGACACCGCCGCGACCGTGCACATGTTCACGTACTCGGCGAGGAAGAACATCGTGAACTTCATGGACCCGTACTCGGTCATGAAGCCGCCGACGATCTCGCCCTCGCCCTCGGCGAGGTCGAACGGGAGGCGGTTGGTCTCGCCGACCATCGTCACCAGGTAGACCAGGAACGACGGCAGGAGCAGCACCGCGAACCACAGGCCGCGTTGGGACTCGACGATCCCGGACGTGGTGAGCGTCCCGGACATGATGAAGACCGCCACGAAGGACATGCCCATGGCGATCTCATAGCTGATCACCTGCGCCGACGCCCGCAGACCGCCGAGCAGGGCGTAGGGCGACTGCGAGGCCCAGCCGCCGAGCACGAACCCGTACACGCCCAGGGCCGCGGTGGCCAGGACCACCAGGGCGGCGATCGGCAGGTCGGTGAGCTGGAGCGGCGTGAGGACGCCGAACAGGTTCACCTCGGGACCGATCGGGATGACGGAGAAGGCGATGAAGGCGGGCACGGCCGCGATCATCGGCGCGGCGATGTAGACGAACCGGTCCACCCCGCGCGGGATCAGGTCCTCCTTGAGGGAGAGCTTGATCCCGTCGAACAGGGACTGGAGCAGCCCGAAGGGCCCCATCCGGTTGGGGCCGTGGCGCTGCTGCATCCGACCCATGACCTTGCGGTCGGCCATGATCATCATCAGCACGCACAGCATGAGGAAGACGAAGATCGCCAGGGCCTTGATCGTGGTGATCCACCAAGGGTCCTGGCCGAACGCGTCCAGACTGGCCTCCGAGGCCAGCTGGACCGCGCGCGGGTCGAGGGCGGCGGAGGTCACTGGTTCCTCCCGGGGTCGTTGGCGGTGGCCAGGATGACCGTCTCGCCCGCGCCGCCCGCGAGATCACGCGGGACGTCGCAGCCGTGGGCGTTGGCGGGCAGCCAGACGACCCGGTCGGCGATGTCGGTGACGATCGCGGGAACGGTCACGGAGCCGCGGGTTCCCGTGACGCGGAGCGCTCCGCCGTCGGGGACGCCGACCTCGTCGGCCGTGGCCTTGGACAGGTAGGCGCGGGGCGCCCGGGCGGTCCCGGCGAGGAACGGCTCGCCGTCCTCCATCCGGCCGGTGCCGAGCAGCTGGCGCCAGGTCGACAGGACCGCCTGCCCCGCCCCTGGTTCGGGAGGCGGTACGGGGCGGACCGACGGGCCGTCGGAGCGCTCGCCGCTCCACAGGCCGAGTTCGAGCAGCTCGCGGTAGGCGGTCGCGGCGTCGGGCAGGCCGAGGTGGACGTCCATGCCGTCGGCGATCGCCGCGAGCACCCGTAGGTCGGAGAGGGCTCCGGGCACCTTGAGCGCGTCGCCGAAGGGCCGGTGGCGGCCCTCCCAGTTGACGAAGGTGCCGGACTTCTCCGCGACGGCGGCCACGGGAAGCACCACGTCGGCGCGGTCGGTGACGTCGCTGGCCCGAAGCTCGAGACTGACGACGAACGGCACCCGGGCCAGTGCGGCGCGGGCGGCGTCGGGGTCGGGCAGGTCGTCGAGCTCCACCCCGGCGATGAGCAGGGCGTCGAGCTCTCCGGCCGCGGCCGCCTCGATGATCCGGGCGGTGTCGCGGCCCGGGGCCTCCGGCAGGGAGCCCACGTTCCAGGCCCGGGCCACCTCGGCTCGGGCGGCCGGGTCGGTGACCGGGCGTCCCCCGGGCAGCAGGCCCGGCAGGGCTCCGGCGTCGACCGCGCCGCGCTCGCCCGCACGGCGGGGCACCCACACCAGACGGGCCCCGGTCCGCCCGGCCAGGTCGGCGGCGGCGGTCAGGGCGCCGGGGACGGCGGCGAGCCGCTCACCGGCGACGATCACCGCGCCCTCCTGGCGCAGGGCGGTCGCGGCGTCGGAGTCCTCGGTCTCCAGGGCGTTGAGCACGCGCCCCTCGTCACCGGGGACCGCGCGGACGAGCCGCCCGCCGGTCTTGGTCAGGCCGAGACTGGCGTGCGGGGCGACGGAGAAGACCGCGACCTTGTTCTTCCGAGCGCCCTTGCGCAGCCGGAGGAACATGCTCGGGGACTCGTCCTCGGGCTCGATCCCGGCCAGGAGCACGGCGGGGGCCTTCTCCAGGGCGGTGAAGTCGACCCCGATCGGGGCGCCCGCGACGTGGGCGGCCAGGAAGTCGGCCTCCTCGTCGGAGTGGGCGCGGGCCCGGGCGTCGACGTCGTTGGTGCCCAGGGCGACCCGGGCGAACTTGGCGTAGGCGTAGGCGTCCTCGTAGGTGAGCCGCCCGCCGGTCAGGACGCCGACCCGGCCGCGCGCGGCGGCCAGGCCCCGGGCGGCGATGTCGACCGCCTCGGGCCAGGAGGCGAACTCCAGTGCGCGGGACTCCTCGTCGCGGACGAGGGGGCGGGTGAGGCGGTCGGCCCGGGTGGCGTAGGTGAACGCCCACCGGCCCTTGTCGCAGTTCCACTCCTCGTTGACCTGCGGGTCGTCCCCGGCCAGGCGTCGGGTGACCTTGCCGCGCCGGTGGTCGGTGCGCTGGGCGCAGCCGCCCGCGCAGTGCTCGCACACGCTGGGCGTGGACACCAGGTCGAAGGGGCGGGACCGGAACCGGTAGGCGGCGCCGGTGAGCGCGCCGACCGGGCAGATCTGCACGGTGTTGCCGGAGAAGTAGGAGTCGAACGCCTCTCCCTCGGCGATGCCGACCTGCTCCTGCGCGCCGCGCTCCATGAGTTCGATGAGCGGGTCCCCGGCGATCTGGGCGGCGAAGCGGGTGCAGCGGGCGCACTGGATGCAGCGCTCCCGGTCGAGCAGCACCTGGCTGGACAGCGCGATCGGCTTGGGGAAGGTGCGCTTGACGTCGACGAAGCGCGTCTCCCCGCGCCCGTTGGACATGGCCTGGTTCTGGAGGGGGCACTCGCCGCCCTTGTCGCAGACCGGGCAGTCCAGCGGGTGGTTGATCAGGAGGAACTCCATGATCCCGCGCTGGGCCTTCTCCGCCACCTCGGAGGTCAGCTGGGTGTTGACCACCATGCCGTCCATCACGGTGATGGTGCAGGAGGCCTGCGGCTTGGGCATCCCCCGGCCGTTGCCCATGTCGGGGATCTCCACCAGGCACTGGCGGCAGGCGCCGACCGGGTCGAGCAGCGGGTGGTCGCAGAACCGGGGGATCTGGATCCCGAGCAGCTCCGCGGCGCGGATGACCAGCGTGCCCTTGGGCACCTGGATCCGGAACCCGTCGATGGTGACGGTGATCAGGTCCTCCGGGGGCGGTGCGGGCGCCGCCCCGCCGGAGGAGTTGGACGTGACGGTCACTGGTTCCCTCCCCGTTCCGTGGTGGTCGAGGTCGGCCGGTCCCCCCAGAGGGTGGCCCTGGAGTGGTCGAAGGGGCAGCCGCCCTTCTCCACGTGGTCGATGTACTCCTGGCGGAAGTACTTGATGGAGGAGGTGACCGGGCTGGTGGCGCCGTCGCCGAGGGCGCAGAAGGACCGGCCGAGCAGGTTGTCGCAGATGTCGAGGAGCTTGTCGAGGTCCTCCTCGGTGCCCTGGCCGTTCTCCAGCCGGTCCAGCACCTGGACCATCCAGAAGTTGCCCTCCCGGCAGGGCGTGCACTTGCCGCAGGACTCGTGGGCGTAGAAGGCGATCCACCGGCCGACCGCGCGGACGACGCACGTGGTCTCGTCGAAGATCTGGAGGGCGCGGGTGCCGAGCATGGACCCGGCGGCGCCCACCGACTCGAAGTCGAGCGGTGTGTCGAGGTGCTCGTCGGTGAAGATCGGCGTGGACGAGCCGCCGGGCGTCCAGAACTTGAGCCGGTGCCCGGGACGGACGCCGCCCGCCATGTCGAGGAGTTCGCGCAGGGTGACGCCGAGCGGCGCCTCGTACTGTCCGGGGTTGCTCACGTGCCCGGACAGGGAGAAGAAGCCGAACCCGGCGGACTTCTCCGTGCCCATGGAGGTGAACCACTCGGCGCCGTTGGCGACGATGCTCGGAACGCTGGCGATGGACTCGACGTTGTTCACCACGGTCGGTGAGGCGTAGAGCCCGGCGACGGCGGGGAAGGGCGGCTTGAGCCGGGGCTGGCCCCGGTAGCCCTCCAGGGAGTCGAGCAGCGCCGTCTCCTCGCCGCAGATGTAGGCGCCCGCGCCCGCGTGGACGACCACGTCGAGGTCGAAGCCGGTGCCCAGGATGTTCGTGCCGAGCAGTCCGGCGTCGTAGGCCTCGGCGACGGCCCGGCGCAGGCGTCGGATGACGTGGACGACCTCGCCGCGCACGTAGATGAAGGCCTGGCTGGATTTGATCGCGTAGGAGGCGATCGCGACGCCCTCGACCAACGCGTGCGGGTTGGCGAGCATCAGCGGGATGTCCTTGCAGGTGCCCGGCTCGGACTCGTCGGCGTTGACGACCAGGTAGCGCGGGTTGGGGTTGTCCGGCGGGAGGAAGCCCCACTTCATACCGGTGGGGAACCCGGCGCCGCCGCGCCCGCGCAGCCCGGACTGCTTGACCGCGTCGACGATGGCGTCGGGCTCCATGGCCAGCGCCTTGCGCAGGGCCGCGTAACCGCCGGTGGCCCGGTAACCGTCGAGGGTGAAGGAGTCCGGTCGGTCCCAGTGCTCGGACAGGATCGGGGTCAGGGTGGTCACTTGGCTTCCTCCTCACCCTGGTTCGGGGCGGGGAGGTTCGCCGGGTCGGGAGCCGTCCATCCCCGCTGCCGGGCGAGTTTCAGCCCGGCCAGGGACGGGGCCGCCGCCTGGACGCCCTCGCCTCCGCGGCCGTCGTCGAACCCGGCCAGCACGCGTGAGGCCTGCTTCCAGGTGCACAGGCTCGACGGGCCGCGTGTGGGCGCGACGTCCTTGCCCAGCCGCAGGTCGTCGACCAGCTGTGTGGCGCTCTCGGGCGTCTGGTTGTCGAAGAACTCCCAGTTGACCATCACGACCGGCGCGAAGTCGCAGGCCGCGTTGCACTCGACGTGCTCCAGCGTGACCCGGCCGTCCTCGGTGGTCTCGGCGTTGCCCACGCCCAGGTGCTCCTTGAGGGTCGCGAAGATCTCGTCCCCGCCCATCACCGCGCACAGGGTGTTGGTGCACACACCCACCTGGTAGTCGCCGCCGGGCCGGCGGCGGTACATCGTGTAGAAGGTGGCCACCGCGTTGACCTCGGCCAGCGTGATGCCGAGCTGGTCGGCGCAGAAGCGCATCCCGGCCCGGCTGACGTGGCCCTCCTCGGCCTGCACCAGGTGCAGCAGCGGCAGGAGCGCGGACCGCTCCTTCGGGTAGCGGCTGATCAGCTCCTTGGCGTCCTGTTCCAGTCGCGCGACGACCTCGTCGGGGAACCGGTCGGGAGCGGTGCCCCCGGCGTCGGGTGTGCTGTGCTCGGTCACCGGTCCACGCCTCCCATCACCGGGTCGATACTGGCCACGGCCGCGATGACGTCCGCCACCGTGCCGCCCTCGCACATGGCGGCGACGGCCTGGAGGTGCGTGAACGAGGGGTCGCGAAAGTGCACGCGGTAGGGGCGGGTGCCCCCGTCGCTGACCGCGTGGCACCCGAGTTCGCCCTTGGCGCTCTCGACGGCCGCGTACGCCTGGCCCGCGGGCACCCGGAAGCCCTCGGTGACCAGCTTGAAGTGGTGGATGAGCGCCTCCATGGAGCCGCTCATGATGTGCGCGATGTGGTCGGGCGAGTTACCCATCCCGTCCGGGCCGAGCGCCAGCTTGGCGGGCCAGCCGATCTTGGCGTCCTCGATCATCACCGGACCGGGCTGGAGCTTGTCCAGGCACTGCTCGATGATCTTGAGGCTCTCGGTCATCTCGGCCATGCGGACGCGGTAGCGCGCGTAGACGTCGCCGCCGTCGGAGACGGGGACGTCGAACTCGTAGTTCTCGTAACCGCAGTAGGGCTTGGCCTTGCGCAGGTCCCAGGCCAGTCCGGAGGCGCGCAGCAGTGGTCCGGTGACGCCCAGCGCCATGCAGCCGGGGAGGTTGAGGTAGGCCACGTCCCTCGTGCGGGCGAGGTAGACGGGATTCTCGTCGAGGAGCTTGCGCATGGTCTGGATGCGCTTGGGCATCTCCTTGAGGAGTTCGCGGATCTTGCCGACCGCGCCGGGCGGCAGGTCCTGGGCCACACCGCCGGGGCGCACGTAGGCGTGGTTCATCCGTAGGCCCGTGATGAGTTCCAGGATGTCCAGGACCATCTCGCGCTCGCGGAAGCCGTTGGTCATGACCGTGGTCGCGCCGAGCTCCATGCCGAACGTGGCCATCGCGACGAAGTGCGACGCGATCCGGTTGAGCTCCATGACCAGGACGCGGATGACCTCGGCCCGCTCGGGGATCCGGTCGGTGACGTCGAGCAGCCGTTCGACGGCCAGGCAGTACGCCGTCTCGTTGAACAGCGGTGTCAGGTAGTCCATGCGGGTCACGAACGTGGTCCCCTGGGTCCACGTCCGGTATTCCATGTTCTTCTCGATACCGGTGTGCAGGTAGCCGATACCGACGCGTGCCTCGGTGCAGGTCTCACCGTCGAGGGTGAGGATCAGGCGGAGGACGCCGTGTGTGGAGGGATGCTGGGGCCCCATGTTGACGACGAGGCGTTCGGCGCTCGTGGCCTGCGCCCTCTCGATGACCTCGTCCCAGTCCCCGCCGGAGGCGTCGATGTAGTCCTCGGTGACGGTCACGCCGGGCCTCCCTTCTGGCCGAACCGTGGTGTGGTGGTCCGCGGGCTCACTTGTAGGCCCTCCGTTCGTCCGGCGGGGGCACGGTGGCGCCCCGGTACTCGACCGGGACGCCGCCCAGCGGGTAGTCCTTGCGCTGGGGGTGGCCGTGCCAGTCGTCGGGCATCTGGATCCGGGTGAGCGCGGGGTGCCCGTCGAAGACGATCCCGAAGAAGTCCCAGGCCTCGCGCTCGTGCCAGTCGTTGGTCGGGTAGACCGACACGATCGAGGGGACGTGGGGATCGGCGTCGGGGCAGGTGGTCTCGACACGGATCTGGCTGTTGTGGGTGATCGACCGGAGGTGGTAGACGGCGTGCAGCTCCCGGTCCGTGTCGTCGGGGAAGTGCACACCGGACACCCCGGTGCAGAGCTCGTAGCGCAGCGCGGGGTCGTCGCGCAGGGCCCGGACGACCTCGACCAGGGCGTCGCGGCGCACGTGGAAGGTGATCTCCCCGCGGTCGACGACGATCCGCTCCACCGCACCCGCCCCCTCGCCCAGGGCGGCCTCCAGGTCGTCGGCGACCCGGTCGAAGTCGGCGGTGCGCGGGTCCTCCGGGTCGGTGAACGGCCGGGAGCTGGCGGCGGGAGCGCTCCCCCGCACCCGCAGGCCGCCGTAGCCGGAGGTGTCCCCGGCGGTGGTGGCGCCGAACATGCCGGTGCGGACGACGGGCGCGGCCAGGCGCTCGCTGCCCCGGCGGTCGGGGAGGTTCTCCGCGGCCTCCGCGCCGTCACCGTTGTGGTTGGCCTCGTTCTCGGTGCTCATCCTCAGTCCTTGCTCACCAGCGGCAGCGAACGGCGCAGCATCCGCTCCTCGGTCTCGGTGATCTCCTGCTCCCGGTGGGCGCCGAGCTTGGTGTTCTGCACCTTGTCGTGCAGCTTGAGCACGGCGTCCAGGAGCATCTCCGGCCGGGGCGGGCAGCCCGGCAGGTAGATGTCGACCGGGACGATGTGGTCCACGCCCTGGACGATCGCGTAGTTGTTGAACATGCCGCCGCTGGAGGCGCACACGCCCATCGCGATGACCCACTTGGGCTCGGGCATCTGGTCGTAGATCTGACGCAGGACGGGCGCCATCTTCTGGCTGACCCGGCCGGCGACGATCATGAGGTCGGCCTGGCGGGGCGTGGCGCCGAACTTCTCCATGCCGAAACGGGCGAGGTCGTAGTGGGGACCGCCGACGGACATCATCTCGATGGCGCAGCAGGCGAGTCCGAACGTCGCGGGCCACATCGAGCTCTTGCGGGCCAGGCCGACGACCTGTTCGACCGTGGTGAGCGCGATGCCGCTCGGCAGTTTCTCCTCGAGTCCCATCAGTGACGGACCTCCTCGGGACCGTGGGTTGGCCGGGTGCGGGACGGGCGGGCCGTCGTCGGAATCAGTCCCATTCGAGGCCTCCGCGACGCCACTCGTAGGCGTAGGCGATGGAGACGTTCACCAGGAAGAGGACGATCGCGACCAGTCCGAACCAGCCCAGGGCGTCGAAGTGCACGGCCCAGGGGATGAGGAAGATGATCTCGATGTCGAAGACGATGAACATCATGGCCGTCATGTAGTACTTGACGGTGAAGCGTCCGCCCCCGGCGGGCTGGGGGGTGGGTTCGATACCGCACTCGTAGGCCTGCATCTTGGCCCGGTTGTAGCGTTTGGGGCCCATGACCGCCCCCGCCACCATCGACACCACGACGAACGCGGCGCCGATCCCGCCGAGCACGAAGATCGGTGTGTAGAGCTCCATCGGTCACCCTCCTTCTGGCTGGTCGGGGAGGTCGTGGAACATGCTTGTGATTGCTTTCACTAGCGGGGGCCCATCCTTCGTCCCGGGATTCCCCCCGCGCGCGGACGGGGGGGCTGGCTTGTGTGTGGCTTCCGGTCCCGGCCCTACGCGGCGGGCGCGATGCGCGACAGACCGTTGATGACCCGGTCCATGGCGTCCCCCTGGGTGGGTTCGGTGAGATTGGCGAGCATCTTCAGCGCGAACTTCATGAGAGTGCGCTGACGCAGGCCGTAGCGGGTCGCGTACTTCATGAACTCGGGCTGGCCGAGCATCCTCACGAAGTAGCGCCCGAGCGTGTAGTAACCGCCGTAGGTGTCGGCGAGCACCTGGGGGTAGCGCAGGAGGGCCCGTTCGCGGGTCTGCTGCGTGGGGCGCCCGTGCGCCTGCGTGATCACGTCGGCGGCGATGTTCCCGGCCTCCATGGCGTAGGCGATGCCCTCGCCGTTGAAGGGGTTGACCATGCCGCCCGCGTCACCGACGAGCATGAGGCCGCGGGAGTAGTGGGGCACGCGGTTGAAGCCCATCGGGAGCGCGGCGCCGCGGATGGCGCCCTTCTGGTTGTCCTCCGTGAAGCCCCAGCCCTCGGGCATGCTGTCGGTCCACCGGCGCAGGAGCCTGCGGTAGTCCACGTCCTGGAAGGAGGACGTGGAGTTGAGGATGCCGAGGCCGACGTTGCAGGTGCCGTCGCCGACACCGAAGACCCAGCCGTAGCCGGGCAGGAGGACGTCGCGGTCACCGGTGCGGTCCCACAGCTCCAGCCAGGACTCGAGGTAGTCGTCGTCGTGGCGGGGGCTCTCGAAGTAGGTGCGCACGGCCACGCCCATGGGACGGTCGTCGCGTTTGCGGATGCCCATGGCCACGGACAGGCGGGAGGAGTTGCCGTCGGCGGCGACGACGAGCGGGGCCCGGAACGTGACGGGTTCGCGGTCGGCGTCCTTGGCGTGCACTCCCACGATGCGGTTGCTGCGCTCGTCCATGAGCGGGCCGGTGACGGTGGTGCGCTCCAGAAGCTTGGCCCCGGCGGCGACCGCGCGGTTGACCAGGATCTGGTCGAAGTCGAAGCGGGTGCGGACGAGTCCGAAACCCGGGTAGGCGGCGAGGTCCGGCCAGGGGAGGTCGAGGCGGACCCCGGCGCCGATGATGCGCAGGCCGTGGTTCCTGACCCAGCCCTCGTCCTCGAAGGTGATCCCCATGGCGGTGAGCTGCTTGACCGCGCGGGGTGTGAGCCCGTCACCGCAGACCTTCTCGCGGGGGAAGGAGGTCTTCTCCAGCAGGAGGACGTCCAGTCCGGCCTGAGCCAGGTAGTACGCGGTGGTGGAGCCCGAGGGTCCGGCGCCGACGATGATCACGTCGGCGTCGTACTCGATCCGCTCCCGGCGTCTGGGGGAGGAGGTGGCTGTCTCGCTCACGGTGGGTCCTCGACTACTCGCGCGGTGCACCGTGGCGGGCCTGTGCGGGGTCCGACCCGCTCACGGGGTCTGTTGTGAGGTGGCCCTGCCTGCCGGGATGTCCGGTTTGTGGCTTGTGGGATACACCTCGCGCCCTTGTGAAGTGCTTCACAAGGACACTTTTCCGCAGTCTAGACCCTCCGAGGGTCCATAGGCGAGCCCTGAGGGGGTATTCGGAACCCTCTGGCAATAAAGGGGACATACAGCAACAGACAGTGACACCAACCCCAGAAAACCGCCACTCTCTGACAGACACGCAGCTCAGGTGTGGTTTCCGGCATCACACGAACCCATCCAGCAACACGAAAAACCCTGAAGAACAGGAAGTTCCTCAGGGTTTGCCAGTTATTGAGTTATGTGTGACCTATGTGGCCAAGAGTTACTGATGTCTGATTTTACTTCTCCCGGAAGCCCCGGTGCAGGGCGACCGTGCCGAGGGTCAGGTTGCGCCACGCGACCCGGGACCATCCCGCGTCCTGTAGGGTGCGCGCCAGGTCGGGCTGGGTCGGCCACGCCATGATCGACTCCGACAGGTAGTCGTAGGCCTCGCTGCGGCCGGACACGGCACCGGCGATCCTCGGCAGCGCCCCCATGAGGTAGGTGGAGTAGATCCGGTCCACCGCCTCGACCGGAATGTGGCTGAACTCGCAGATCACCAGCCGCCCGCCGACCTTGGTCACCCGCAGGAGCTCGCGCAGGGCCTGGTCGACGTCGTTGACGTTGCGCAGCCCGAAGGAGATGGTCACCGCGTCGAAGGTCTCGTCGGCGAACGGCAGCCGCAGAGCGTCGCCC
>NZ_ANBC01000704.1 GCF_000341125.1 Nocardiopsis lucentensis DSM 44048
GCTCGACCCCCGCGCGCAGCATCCCCAGGGAGAAGTCGCAGGCGATGACCCGCGCGCCCTTGCGCACGAAGGACTCCGAGGAGGTGCCGGTGCCCGCGGCCAGGTCCAGGACCAGTTCGCCGCTGTGGGCGTCCACCGCGTTCACCACGGCGCGCCGCCAGACGCGGTCCTGGCCGAGGGAGATGACGTCGTTGACGAGGTCGTACCTGGAGGCGATGCCGTCGAACATCGCCGCGACGTCCTGGGGCTTCTTGTCGAGCTTGGCGCGGGTCATGGGACCAGCCTAAGGGGGCCGCCCCGGTCACCGGGCCCCTCCCCCGGATCCGCTCCCACGCGTCGCGTTCCGGGGGCGCACCGCCCCCCGTCACCGCTGTCCCCGCCCACCCCGCCCGAGAGCCGTCGTCGCGATCCCCGTCGTTCTGGAGCCCTCCCCGCGCGGCCGGCGTCAGACGTCACACGAGGTGAGGTCCGGGGCGTCCGCCGCCGGGGGAGGAGCCCGCGGACAACGGTGAACCGAACGCGCGCGGGGGTCGTCTGACGTGTGGGGGCAAGACCCCACCGCGCGGAAAGGAGACGGGGCGGACGTGAAGTTCGACGTTGTGGAACCAGGCGAGGAGCAGGCCATGCTCCCCGAGTCCGAGCAGGGGACCGCCGCCGAACGCGCGACCCCGGAAGCCGCTGGGGAACCGCAGGTCCGGCCCGGCGTCCACCCACGGCTCCCCCCCCNGCGTCAAGGCGGACCTGGTCACCCTGGAATCGTCCCTCAACCGCCTGGGCCAGGCGATCACGGCCGCACAGCGAAGCGAACCGAGCCCGGACGCGGACGCGGCCCCGCCACGCAACTTCCGCGCTGGGGCCTTCTCCCGTCGCGGCTGAACGCCCGCGTCGGATTCCCGCCCGTATCCGAAGGAACTCGGGCACATGTGACACTACGAATGTCACCATGTGTGATTTGGGAACTACTCTTTGCCACAATGTGGCTGCGCCCATTTCCGTGGCACACCGGCCCCGGCCGCCGCCCACGACCGAGGAGAGTCCTCCGTGAAGCCCACCCGATTCACCGCGCTGGCGATGAGCGCGCTGCTCATGTTCCCCGCCGGGGCCGCCCTGTCGACACCGGCCGCCTCGGCGACGACCGAGGGGGTCGTCGGCGAGCGGCCCGTCCCCTGGACCCCGCACGTCCTGGACGGGCGCGTCAAGGAGATCCTGCGCATCGGCGACGTCGTCGTGGTGGCCGGGGACTTCAACCGCGTCGCCGACAACGATCGCGGCGACACCCATGACGTGCGCAACCTGTTCGCCTTCGAGCACGGCACCGGCCAGGTCATCGAGTCCTTCGCCCCCGACGTGGGCGGGACCGTCAACTCGGTGGTCGAAGGCCCCGACGACTCCGTGATCATCGGTGGGGAATTCCGTTCCGTCAACGGTCAGTGGAGGCGGGGGCTGGCCCGGATATCGCTCGACGACGGCAGCACCGTTCCCGCGTTCACCGCCCGGCTCGACAACGGTGAGGTCAACCGCCTCGCCACGGACGGAACAGACGTCTACGTCGGCGGCGCCTTCGGCGGCCTGAACGACACGGAGCGCCTCGGTCTGGCCCGGATCGACGCCCGCACCGGCACGGTCGACCCCGGCTTCGCCCCTCGGATCTCCCACCCCCGGCGCGGCGGGTCCCGCCTCCAGGAACTCGCGCTGAGCCCCGATGGCGGGCGACTCCTCATCAACGGCACCTTCACGAGGGTCGACGGCGAGGAGCGCCACCAGATCGCCATGATCGACACCGCGAGCGGCGCCCTGACCCCGTGGTCCACCTCGGCCTTCGAACCCGACTGCGACTACTCCCTCATGCACACGTACATGCGGCAGATGTCCTTCTCCCCCGACGGCGCCTACTTCGCCGTCGTGACCGCCGGCGGCCCCAGGATCAAGCCCGGACTGTGCAAGGCCGCCGTCCGCTTCGAGGTCACCG
>NZ_ANBC01000705.1 GCF_000341125.1 Nocardiopsis lucentensis DSM 44048
CTGGTTCAACAAGACCGGAGGCGACGCGGTCTACTCGGTGGAGGTCACGGACGCGGCGGTCTACGTCGGCGGACACCAGCGCTGGATGGACAACGAGAAGGGGGCGCACAACGCCGGGCCCGGTTCGGTCGAGCGCGAGGGGATCGCGGCGGTCGACCCTGAGACCGGCCGTGCCTTGGCCTGGAACCCCGGCCGCGACCGGGGCCACGGCGTGGAGGCCCTGCACGCCACCCCGGACGGCCTCTATGTCGGCAGCGACACCGAGCGGCTGGGTGGCGAGTACCGCGCCCGCCTCGGTATGTTCCCGCCCGCCTGAGGCGGCCGCCCGCGCGTGGACGGCCGGGAGGCGGGGTCAGGCGTCCCCGGCCGACGCGCGCGGCTGACCGTCCGTCCGCTCCCCGTCCCGGTCGGCCTCGGCGTCGTCCTCCCGCGCGGCTCCGGTCGACAGCCGCTCGCCCACCCCCGGGTCGCGGCGCTTGTTCAGGCGCTCGATCGTGGCGGCGGACATCTGGTCCCGCAGCTTCGACAGCAGGACGTAGGAGATGAGGCCGCTGATGAGCCATGCGAGCATCAGCGCGATCCACGACCGCGCGCCGAACAGATAGACGATCCCGAAGGCCGCGGCGAACAGCCCGAGGCGGGCAGCGGTATAGGTCAGCCAGCTACGCATGGAAAAGCCTCACAACAGACGATTACCTGGACTAGATTGGTCGCAACACCCATCAGCGCGCGATTGCGCCCGGCCCCCGACGGGCCGGGAGCGTTCCGGGCGGTCGTACCGCCCGCACGTGTGCCGATCGGGTGACGCCCCAGAAGCCCTGACCTCCAGGTTAAGGGCGTGCACGAGGAGGCCCGCACCAGGGCTGCGTGTGTCGTCTCTCCAGGGGTGGCCGGGACGGTCCAGCCATGGGCCCGGATGGTCATGGGATGTTTCCAATCCCGACAGCAAGGGCCGAACATCACGTTCCGGTCACATATCCCGTACTCCTCCCCCCAACAACGCAATTTCTCCGAAAACTAGGGAGGAAACGGACCAACTCGTGCACACTAGGGGATCAAACGCCCGCCGCCCCCGCAGTCCGAGGCGGGCACGATTGGGGGAATGTGAAGGTGGAACGAGCAAGCGAACGCCTGTTGACCCCCGGGGAAGTGGCCTCACTCTTCCGGGTTGATCCCAAGACCGTCACCCGCTGGGCCGCCTCCGGGCGAATCAGCAGCATCCGCACCCCCGGCGGCCACCGCCGCTTCCGGGAGTCCGAGGTACGCGCGCTCCTGCTCGGCGAACCGAGCGAGAGCGCGCGCTGAGGGAGCCCCCGTCTTCCGAGGGGCGGGGACGCGACGCTCACCTCCACGGTCCGCGGCACCCCCGTACGGACTCCCGAATCCCGTGTCGGTGTCCAGCTGTGAGGAGTCGACAGCAAGAGTAGGCTGGAAGCATGGTGTGGCTCGGTGGCCTGATCACTCTCGCGACGATCGTTCTGTGGGTGTACGCGTTCTGCGACGCGCTCACCACGTCAGCCCAGGATGTGCGTAACCTACCGAAGTTCCTGTGGTTGGTCGTCATCGCGGTGTTCATGCCCGTTGGTGCGATTCTGTGGCTCTTCCTGGGGCGACCTCGCCAGTCGACCCCGGCGCACGGTGGCGCGCCCTCTCCGGCTCAGGCCGGGTCCGCCGCTGACGACCTCGACCCGTCCGACTTCGCCAAGCCCTCCGACAGCCCGCATCCGCTCGGGCCCGACGACGATCCCGAGTTCCTGCGACGGCTCAACCGCCGCATCGATCCGGACGAATGAACGACCGCACGGTTCACACGACGGTGGGGCCGCACCCGCGAGGGGGTGCGGCCCCACCGTCGTTCCGGCGCCGGGCCCGGCGGCCGGTCACGCGTAGGAGTGCAGTCCGCTGAACACGTAGTTCACCGCGAAGAAGTTGAACATCACGGTCGCGAAGCCGATCACGTTGATCCAGGTCGCCTTCCGGCCCCGCCAGCCGCCGGTGGCCCGGGCGTGCAGGTAGGCCGCGTAGATCACCCACGAGATGAACGACCACACCTCCTTGGGGTCCCATCCCCAGAAACGGCCCCACGCCTCGTCCGCCCAGATCGCGCCCGCGATGATGCCGAAGGTCCACAGCGGGAACGCGAACAGGATGAACCGGTGCGAGAGGCGGTCGAGCAGCTCTGGGCTGGGCAGCCGACCGGCCACGCCCGTGACCTCCTCGCCACGCGCCCGCCGCGCCTCGGTCCGGTCGGACACCAGGTAGGTGATGCCCGCGACACCGGAGACCATGAACGAACCACCCGCGATGATCAGGGCGGTGATGTGGATCGGCACCCAGTACGAGTGGAGCGCCGGGATGAGCGGTCCCGGGTCCACGTACAGCCACCGCACACCGATCCCCAGCAACAGCAGCACGGGGACGAGGACGAACGCCCCCAGGAACCGCGCCTGGTAGCGGAAGGACGCGAACAGCAGTCCGGCCACGGCGACCAGGCACAGTGCGACGACGAACTCGAACATGTTGCCCCACGGCCACCGCTGCGCGGCCAGGCCGCGCGTGACCACCTGGGCGACGCTCATCACGAAGCCGAGCGTCGTCACCCCGAGGGCGATCCGACCGAGGACGCTCTGGGAGGCCCGTGCCTCCCCCTCACGTGTGCGGACCTGGACCTCGATGCCGTCGTCGGCCTGGTCGGAGTCCGTCCCGGCCCCGGCGGCCACCGGCATGAGCCGGCCGGCCCTCAACTTGGTGCGGCGCCCGTAGGCGGCCTCGATCGCGAAGAGGAACAGCGCCGCCGCGTACGCGAGGATCATCCCGATGATCAGCGTGTCGCTGGCTGACGCCATCGCCTCGTTCGACACTCCGGCATACGTCACCGGTCACTCCGTTCGTCGACTGGGTCGGATGGTGTGTTGGGCGGCATCGTCCCGGCGGACCCGTCACGGAGCCGGTCGGCGAGCCTGGTGGTGAGTTCATGGAACTCGGCGTTGTCCCCGGCCACCTCGGTCTTGCCGAGCCCGGCCACCTCGACGGTGGTGCGGCCGGCCGCGTCCTCCGTGGCGCGCACCCACACGCGGCGCGGACGGACGAACAGGGTGATGAGCAGCCCGCCGACCGCCGTCGCGGCCGCCCCCAGCGCGAAGGGCCGGGACCCGTCCCGGTTGGTCTGAAGGCTGACGTACTCACTGACCCCGGAGAAGGTGACGGACCCGGCCCCGTCCGGGAGCTCCCAGGTGTCACCGACCTCCATCACGGGCGAGGAGCCGAGCTCCTCCATTCCCTCGGTGCTCAACCGGTAGACCGACTGCGGTTCGATCAGCCCCAGGTCGCCCTGGTAGCCCTCCAGGGTCACCCGCGGGTTCTCCGCCCCGGGGAAGGTCGAGACCAGCTCCCCGGTGTCGGTCTCGGCGGCCGTCGGCAGGAAGACGCCGACGAAGCCCAGCTGTTCGCCACCGGTGTCGGGGACCTTGATCACGCCGTCGGACGTGAAGGTGGCGGTCTCGCGGTACAGGAACGGCACCGCCTGGTCGAAGACCACGTCGCCGTCCGCGTCGCGGACCACGAACTCCGGCGCGTACCCGTGGCCGAGCAGGTAGACCTGCACCCCGTCGACGGTCAGCGGGTGGTTGACCTCCAGCCGGTGCCGCCCCTCCCCGGCGTCGGGCGACTCCCGGTAGACCATGTCCGCCACGTAGGAGGAGGCCTGTCCGCGCAGGCCGCCCTCCTCGATGAAGGTCGCCTCGAAGTCGTCGAGTTCGAGCGTGAAGGGCTGAAGGTCGTCGGTGTCGGTCCAGTGCCCCGGATAGATGGCGTCGTAGGAGGGCAGCGTGTTGGCGAAACCGGTCCCCTCGACCATGAGCACGTTGCCCCGGTACCCGAAGAACGCGCCCGCGGCCAACGCCAGCAGGAGTCCCAGCAGCGCCAGGTGGAACAGCACGTTCCCGGCCTCGCGCAGGTAGCCGGTCTCGCTGGAGAGGGAGTCGCCGTACCGTTCGACACGGTAGCCGCGCAGAACCTTCCGTGCCTGCTCCAGGACGGTGTCCGGGTCCGCGTCCGTCGAGAACCGCGCCGCGTACGGCATCCGGCCCAGGTGGCGCGGGGTGCGCACCGGGCGGGCCCGCAGCGCGCGGGCGTGCGCGACGGCGCGCGGCAGGACGCAGCCCGCCAGGGAGACGAACAGGAGCAGATAGATCGCCGCGTACCAGGGCGAGGAGAAGACGTCGAACAGGGAGAACCGGTCCAGCCACGGGGCCAGGTCGGGGTGCTCCCGGACGTAGGTGTTGACCTCGTCGACGCTGACCACGTTCTGCGGCAGGATCGATCCGGGGATGGCGCCGACCGCGAGCAGGAACAGCAGGATCAGCGCGGTGCGCATCGAGGTCAGGGTCCGCCAGGTCCAGCGCAGCCATCCGACGACGCCGATGCCCTTCGGCTGGGCCGCGGCGGGCTCGTCCGCGGACTCCGCGGGTGGGGTTCCGGTCTCGGTCTGGGTCATCAGATCACCGTCTGGTATCCGGCGGTCCACCCTTGCATGGTGGTGGTCAGCTCGTTCCAGAGGCCGGTGACCATCGCCAGGCCGACCAGAACGAGCATGACACCCCCGATCACGGTGACCGCCCGGGTGTGGCGGGTGAGCCAGGCGAACGCGCCCAGCGCCTTGCGGTAGAGCAGCGAGGCCAGGATGAACGGTAGTCCCAACCCGACGCAGTAGAGCAGGGAGAGGAGCATGCCGCGCCCCGCGCCGCCCTCGACGAAGGCCAGCGACTGCACCGCGGCCAGCGTCGGTCCGATGCACGGCGTCCAACCGAGTCCGAACAGCACCCCGAGCAGCGGCGCGCCGGCCAGGCCCGCGCGGGGCAGGCGGTGGAACCGGAACTCGCGGCCGAGTCCGGGGACGAGGCCCATGAAGGCCAGCCCGAGGACGACGGTGAGCGCGCCCAGAACCCGGGTGATGACGTCGGTGTACTCCAGGAAGGCGTCACCCAGCCAGCCGACGAACCCGCCGACCGCCACGAACACCAGCGTGAACCCGGCGATGAACAGGGCGCTGCCCGTGACCATCGTCCAGCGGCGCGAGGCCAGCTCGGTGTCGACGTCGGCGGCCGTGGCCGTTCCTCCGCCGGGCGCGGCTCNCCGTGACGTAGGACAGGTAGCCCGGGACCAGGGGCAGCACACACGGGGAGAGGAAGGACACGAGCCCGGCGGCCAGGGCCAGGGGCGCGGCCAGGAGGAGTGATCCGCTGAGGACGGTGGTACCGATCGTGTCCATCAGTCGGTGTCCCCGTCGGAGCCGTCCTCGGCCCCGTCACCGGAGTCCGTGTCCTCGGAGGGCTCCGCGTCGGCGTCCGGCGGCGCGCTCTCCCCAGCCGTCGCCTCGGCCCGCGCCTCCTGTTCGGCGACGCGCGGACGCTGCTCGGGGTCGCCGAGGTCGAACTCGACCACCACCGGGTTGAGCAGCTCGGTCAACTGCCCGTAGGTGGTGGGGCCGATGACGCGGGCGGCGATGCGGCCGTCGGGGTCGATCACGATGGTGGTGGGGATGGACCGGGGCGGGACGGTGTCGCGGAAGGCCTGCGGGACCTCGCCCGGCGGGTCGAACAGGCTGGGGTAGGGCACCTCCTGGGCGGAGGTGTAGGACTGGGCGGCGGTGTCGTCGTCCTTCATGTTCACACCGAGGAAGTCCACGCCCAGGTCGGCGTACTCGGTGTGCACCTCGTCGAGGACGGGCTGCTCGGCCCGGCAGGGCCCGCACCAGCTGGCCCACACGTTGAGGACGAGGATGCCGCCCTCGTAGTCGCTCAGCGAGATCTCCTCGCCGTCCAGGGTGGTGCCCGTGACGTCGGGCGCCTCCAGCCTCTCCCCCGGGTCGAACGCGGTGGCGCTGCCGTCACCGGAGATGAAGCGCGCGTCGTCGGTGTTCTGGATCTCGGTCCCCCCGGCGCAGCCGGTGAGGACGAGCGCGGCGGCGATCGCGGTCACGGCGAGACGCGGCACGCACGGCCGCGCGCCGACTCTGGCACTGGGCATCGAGGATCCTCACGGAGGGGGCTGAGCAGGGCGGACTACAACAACGACAAAGTGTAGTAGCTACCCGGCACCCCGCCTCGGCGCCCCGACGGAACCGATGTTCGCCCAGCGCAGGAGAGGGCCCTGAAGGGGCGGTGGTGGGGACGCGCCGCCCCTTCCGGCGATCACCCGGTCAGCAGACCGAGGGCCGGGCCCACGGCCCCGCCCCGGTCGGCCGCTCCGCCGTCAGCCGGCCTCGACGAAGGCCTCACGGAGATAGTCGTGCACGGCACGCTCGGGGACCCGGTAGGAACGTCCCACGCGAATCGCGGGGAGAACCCCCGAGTGCACCATTCGGTAAACCGTCATCTTGGACACACGCATGATCGTGGCGACCTCCGCCACGGTCAAAAACCTGACCTCATCGAGAGGCGGCTTGCTCCCGTTCATCTTCCGACGCCCTCATTCCCGGACGTGAGCATTGTCTACCCTTCGGCCCGGCGCGGAAGCTCACGGAGGGGCGACCCCGGTATGCGCCCGTCCCACCGCCACGCCGGTGTGTCATACCGTCACTACTGACACGTCCGTTTTCAGAGTAGGGCGGAGTTCGCCGGAGCGAAAGGGCGTTTGTCCTGTCTTCGACGACATGCCTCCCCGGCGCCCCCAAAGAGGTTTAGCGCTGGGTATAAATGGTCGACCCTGATCACATGAGTCCCGCCCGAGCGAGAACGTAATCGCGCAGAGGCACGTAGTCCTCGGGCGGATATCCGTCGTCCAAAGGCACGGTGACCAGTAGTTTTCCCTCGTGCTCCGCGAGGAACAGGGCGGGGTCGTTGCTGTCGGCGAAGCCCATGGCGGGCACGCCGGCCTCCCCCGCCGCCCCCGCGAAACCGTGGTCGGCGATGACCAACTGCGGCCACGCCTCACCCCGGTTCTCAAGGTCCCCGAGGATGGCACGCATGGCGAAGGGGTGATGGCTGTGACGGGGGTGGTGGCCGTCCGTGACAATCGCGACGTCGTCTTCCCAGACCACGATCCGGCTACTCGGGGGGCGTTCCGCGGGCACCTCGTAGGTGTACCCGCCCGCGGCGGTCACGACCGGGCACCCACGCTCAGCCAGCGCGGTTTTCCACGCAGCGTACATCTCACGCAGTTTGAGGGGGTGTCCGGTGGCGAACATGACCGGTTCGCGGCGTTCGGCGGCCAGGGCGAGGCGGTCGGCGACCCCCTCCAGCGCGTCGACGGTCAGGTCCGGGTCGATGGTGTCGATGCCCCACACGTACTCCTCGTCCCCGACCACGCCGCACCGCTTGCTCATGAGCGCGAGGACCTCGGAGTAGGTCCAGTCGTGGGAGAAGGTCAGACCGAACCGGTGGTAGGGGTCGCCGTCCACGAGTCGCCGGTAGTGCCGAAGGTTGTTCTGGCGCGGGGTGTCGACGTGCCCGGCGATTCCCTTGCGAACCAGATACGTGATGAGTTCAGCGCGTGTCGGCGGCGTCACCGGCGTTCCCCTTCCTCGAATGCGCGGCGAGCATGCGCCACACTGTGCGGCCACCACGACGCCTGCTCCCGTTCGCCCGGTATTCAACCTCTTCCTACCCACTGAACGCGCGCCACGCCCAAACCTGGTGATTTCCACCGTGTACGTACACCTGCACGGGCACGCGGAGAAACGCCCGAAGAGTCCAGGGAGGTCAGAGACTGGGGTCGATTCCGTGACTCGGGAAAACGGCGGTGCGCGTCGCGTTGATCGCCCGGTCGACGGGGTCCCCGGGGTCGTATCCGTCCTCGAACCGGGCGAAGTCCACCTCGCGCCCGTCCGTCATGTACAGCGGGGCCTGCTCCCCCGTCCGCCGCCGCACGAAGTCGCGCCAGCTCTGCGGCGTCTCGGCGTCGGGGTCGACCGGCATCCCGGCGGCCTCGGCCAACAGGTGGGTCCAGGCGCGCGGCACGACGTGCACGAGACCGTATCCACCGCCGCCGAAGAGCAGCCACCGGCCGCCGGCGGTCTTCTGGGCGAGCTTGTGCAGCTCGGTGTAGGCGCGGCGCTGCCCGTCGAGGCTGAGCGTGAGGTTGGCCAGGGGGTCCAGGGCATGGGTGTCGCAGCCCTGCTGGGTGACGAGGATCTCGGGCTGGAACTCGTGCAGCAGCGGGGGCACGACCGCGTCGAAGGCGCGGTGCCACCCGGTGTCCCCGGTCCCGGCCGGGAGGGCGACGTTGACCGCGTAGCCCTCGGCGCCCGGTCCGCCCGTCTCGGCGGCCTGGCCGGTGCCGGGGAAGAGCGTGGTCGGCGACTCGTGGAGGCTGATGGTGAGGACGCGGGGGTCGTCGTAGAAGGCGCGCTGCACGCCGTCGCCGTGGTGGACGTCGACGTCGACGTAGGCGATGCGCTTGGCCCCCTGCTCCAGCATCCAGGCGATCGCCAGCGCCGGGTCGTTGTACACGCAAAAGCCCCAGGCGTGGCCGCGCATGGCGTGGTGGAGTCCGCCCGCGATGTTGGCGGCGTGTGCGGTCTCACCGCTCCACACCGCCCGCGCGGCGGCGACGGACGCGCCGGAGATGAGCGCGGCGGCGTCGTGCATGTCGGGGAAGACCGGGTTGTCGGGGGTGCCGAGCATGTGGGCGTCGTCGGGCTCCAGGGTCTTCCCGGCCCGCTTCACCGCCTGGATGTAGGCCGGATCGTGCACCAGCGACAGGAGTTCGTCGGAGGCGGGCTCCACGTCCAGGAGGCTCACGCCGGGGGCGTCCAGGACCCCCAGCTCACGGCTGAGCGCCATGGTCAGCTCGACGCGGACCGGCGCCATCGGGTGCTGCGGCCCGAAGTCGTAGGCGGTCAGTCCGTCGTCCCACGCCAGTCGGAGCGAACAGGACGTGCGCCCTCCCATGCCGTGACCCCCGTTCCAGTGCGCGTGTTCCACTGCACACAGTACGCACCGCGGATCGGTACCGGGGCCCCGGGGTCGGAGGCGGGCACGGGAGGACCCGGGGGGAGGGCGTCCGGGGCGGTCCGGGACGGACGCTCGGTCCGCCCCGGACCGCCGAAGCGTTACCCCCCGACGAAATAGCACTCCTGGTACTCGTTGCCGCCGCTGAGGTTCACCGTGCCGTGTATCGGCCGGGTCTCGCCCACCATGGTGAGCAGCATCCGGTACTCACCCGGCTCCAGCTCCAACCGCATGGCCTCCCCTCCGCGCGTGAGGCACGAGCTGAGGAAGGGCGGCGAGCTGTAGTCCTCGCAGTCGTCGCACCCGGGTGTGGTGATGTCACCGTGGACACCGTCCGGGCCGACGTAGAGGAAGCGCATGTCGTAGCGGGTGTCGTTGGTGAAGTTCAGGACGGCCACGTCACCGCCCGCGCTGCCGGTGGCCCGCGTGTCGAACTCGGTCTCCCCGCCGGCGCGCAGGAGATCCATCTCCTCCTGGATGTGCGCGGCGCCCACGTGGCGGACCAGGTCCTCGACGTCCTCGGCCTCGTGGTCGGGGTACTCCGCGGCGAGGAAGTCGGTCATCTCCTCCGCGCGGTCGGCGTCCCCGCCGTCGACCTCGGCCCAACCGCACCGGCGGGCCGCGTCCGGGACCTCGAAGTCGATCCGCTCGGCGACCGCGGGCGCGAGGGACCAGTCGAGGTCGGCGAAGACCCCGATCTGGTCGAAGGCTGGGCACCAGCGCTCCTTCGCGTAGTCGGAGGTCCCCAGCTCGTAGAGCTCCATCATGGCGTCGGGGACCCGCCCGACGGCCTCACTCCCCTCGTAGTCGACGGGGATGAGGCTGTAGATCTCGTGGGCCCGCCGGAGACCGACGTAGAAGTCGCCGGTGGCCCTGCCGTTGTAGCCCTCGGCCGCGGCGTTCGCCAGGGTTCCCGCGTAGGAGAGGTGCATGTCGGCCACCTCGCCGTCGGCGTCCTCCCACCGGGAGGCCGGGTGCGCGAAGTAGCCGCCGTAGCTGTCCACCGCCTGGTCGTACTCCTCCGCCGCCACCTCGCCCTGGGCACGGTCGAGGATCCGGCACGCCTCGGCGCCCGAGCGCGCGCGGTCCATCAGGGACGGCGACATGGAGAGCTGGAAACC
>NZ_ANBC01000706.1 GCF_000341125.1 Nocardiopsis lucentensis DSM 44048
CAGGCCGACCGTGACGGCGAGCGTGGCACCGAAGGGGACCCGCCGCCGCAGGTAGAGGTATCCGGCGCCGACCCCGGAGAGGTTGAGCAGCGCGGCCCGCAGCGCCGTGGGAGAGGCGAACAGCCCCATCCGGGGCGGCCGCGGATCCTGCGGGGGCCGCTCATCCGGTTCCGGCTGCGGGGACGGATCGGAGGGAGGAGGTGGTGAAGTCATGGGGGATCTGGGGTCGGGGGATGGGACGTCCGGCGCGCACGGAACCGGAAGGGGGAGCGACATCCCCTTCCCCGACATTATCCGCGTACGGGACGGCCCGGGACGGACGCTCGGTCCGCCCCGGGCCACCGACGCGTCACTCCACGAGGTAGAAGCAGCTCTGGTACTCGTTGCCGCCGCTGAGGTTCACCGTGCCGTGCATCGGCCGGGTCTTGCCCACCAGGACGAGCAGGACCCGGTACTCACCCGGCTCCAGCTCGACCCGTACGGCCTCCCCGCCGCGGTCGAAGCACGAGTTGCCGGACGGCGGCGAGCTGTAGTCCTCGCAGTCCTCACATCCGGCCGCGGTGATGTCGTCATGGACACCGTCCGGGCCGACGTAGAGAAGACGCATGTCGTAGGCGCTGTCGTTGGTGAAGTTCAGGACGGCCTGACCACCGCCCGCGCTGCCGGTGGACTGCACCTCGAGCGTGCTCTCCCCGCCGGCGCGCAGGAGGTCCATCTCCGCCTCGACCTGCGCGGCGCCCACGTGGCGGACCAGGTCCTCGACGTCGTCGGCCTCGTGGTCGGGGTACTCCGCGGCGAGGAAGTCGGTCATCTCCTCCGCGCGGTCGGCGTCCCCGCCGTCGACCTCGGCCCAACCGCACTGGCGCGCGGCCTCGGGGGCCTCGGCGTCGATCCGCTCGGCGACCGCGGGCGCGAGGGACCAGTCGAGGTCGGCGAAGACCCCGATCTGGTCGAACGCGTCGCACCAGAGCTCCTCGGCGTAGTCGGAGGTCCCGACCTCGTAGAGCTCGACCATGGCGTCGGGCACCCGCCCGGCCGCCTCGGTCCCCTCGTAGTCGACGGGGATGACGCTGTAGATCTCGTGGGCCCGCTGGAAGTCGTTCCGGATCTCGTCGGTGATCTCTCCGGTGTAGGCCTCGGCGGCCGCGTTCGCCAGACTCGCGGCGTGCGAGAGGTGGATGTCGGCCACCTCGCCGTCGGTGTCCTCCCACCGGGAGGCCGGGTGCGCGAAGTAGCTGTTGTAGGTGTCGAGGGCCTGGTCGTAGTCCTCGGACGACACCTGTCCCTGGGCCCGGGTGAGGATCCCGCACGCCTCGACGCCGGAGCGCGCGCGGTCCATCAGGGACGGCGACATGGAGAGCTGGAAACCGCCCTCGACCTGCTCGTAGATGCTGACGGCCCCGTCGCAGTCGCCCCGGGCGTGGGCGGCGTCGGCCACGCGCAGCCGCCACTCGCCCGCCTGCCACACACCGGCCAGCGCCGCGACCACCGCGACCACCAGGCCGACGGCGGTCAGCACGGGGGCGAGCCTCCTCGCGGGCTCGCCGCCCGCGGCCGTGGCGCGCTCGTCGTGGGAGCGTCCGGCGAACAGGCCGTGGACGCCCGCGGCGAGGAACCACACCAGGAGGACGGGCACCCAGATCAGCGGGTTGTCGGCGGCTCCGTGGAGGGCGGCACCGACCAGGAGACCGATGGTGACGACCAGCGCGACCCCGAAGAAGATCCACTGCCGCAGGTAGAGGTATCCGGCGCCGAACCCGGAGAGGTTGAGCAGCGCGGCCCGCAGCGCCGTGGGAGAGGCGAACAGCCCCATCCGGGGCGGCCGGGGCGGCGGAGCACCGAACTGCCCGGGCGGCATCCCACCGGGCGGCATCCCACCGGGCGGGGGACCGCCCATCCCGGCCGCGCCGACGGCCCCGGGGGGCGGCGAGCTGAACTGGGGGCCTGAGGGTGGTCCACCCGGAGCGGGCGCGAAGCCTCCGCCGGGCGGCTGCGGCGGCCCCTGCTGCGGGGGCGGCCCCGGCTGGGGCGGCTGGCCGGGCTGGGGCTGCTGCGGACCCGACGGGGGCTGCTGACCCGAGTACGGCGGCTGGCCGGGCTGAGGTTGTCCGGGAGGCTGCTGGGAGGGGTCGGAGGGAGGAGGTGGTGAAGTCATGGGGGCCCTGGGATCGGGAGGGGATGGGACGTCCCGCGCACGGGACCGAGACGGGGACCGATGTCCCCTTATCCCGACACTATCCGCGCATGGGGACGTCCTACCCCTGGAACCCCGGCCGGACCCGGCCAATCGTGACTCTGGGTCAGCTCCCGGACAGCGCCCGGCTGCGGTCGCGGGCGGCCTCGATGGCGTCGGTGAACGCGGTGCGCACGCCGTGGCGCTCCAGTTCGCGCAGAGCGGCCGCCGTGGTCCCGCCCGGCGAGGTCACGGCCTCGCGCAGGACCACGGGGTGCTCACCGGAGTCCGTGAGCATGGCGGCGGCCCCGGTCATCGTCTGCTCGACGAGCTTCTGCGCGGTGGCGCGCGGCATACCCATCGCCACCCCCGCCTCGACCATCGTCTCGGCGATGAAGTAGAAGTAGGCCGGTCCGCTCCCGGAGATCGCCGTCACGGTGTCCATGTGCTGCTCACCGACGCGGATCACCTCGCCGACGGCGCCCAGCAGGTCCTCGGCGCGGGCCAGGTGTGCTTGATCGGTGTTGGCGCCGCCCGCGATGGCGGTCATGCCACGGCCCATGAGCGCGGGGGTGTTCGGCATGGCGCGCACCACGGGAACCCCGACGGGCAGGTGGCTCTCCATCACGGAGGTGGTGAGCCCGGCCGCGACGGAGATGACGAGGCGGTCCGGGGACAGGTGGGGAGAGAGCTCCTCCAGCAGGTCCACCATGTCCTGCGGTTTGAGGGCGAGCAGCAGCGTGTCGGCGCGCTTGGCGGCGTCCGCCGAGGGGACCACCTCGACCCCGTACCGCTGGCGAAGCTCGTCGGCGTGCTCTACGCGCGGCTCGGTGACCAGGACGTCCTCCGGCGCGTGGCCGGTGGCCAGCATCCCGGCGAGGAGCGCCTCGCCCATTTTTCCGGCGCCGATGATCGCGATCATGAAGGTCCTCTCTGCGGGTCCCCTCCACGCTAACCGCACGGCCGCTCCGGTGCGGACGGGGCGTCTCACACCGTGGACGGTCAGTGGTCGCCGTCCGCGTCCCTTCCCCGGTCCGCGTCCTGGTCGTCGACGGTCCCCTGGGGGTCCACGGAGAAGTGTCGGGGCGGCGCGGCCGGTCTGCGGCGCAGGAGGGCGATGTGTTCGCGCCGGTCGCGCGGCCGGCCTCCGGCGTCGGTGGTGGGCCGGGCGAAGTGCAGCCGGGTGAAGGCCAGCGCCTCGGCCAGTTCCCGCATGCGGGCCCGGCGGTCGGGGGCCTTGCGGGTACTCACCTCCAGGACCAGCTGGCCCTCGTAGCCGTCGGCGGCCAGATACTCCAGGAGTTCGGCGACGGGCTGGCGGCCGCGTCCCGGGATGAGGTGTTCGTCGAGGTTCTGGCCGCCGAAGCCGTCGGCGACGTGGACGTGGGAGAGGCGGGCACCGAGCCGCTTGGCCATGTCCATCGCGTCGGAGCCGGACATGGCGGTGTGCGACAGGTCGAGGGTGACGTCGGCGTAGTCGCGGTCGAGCGGGTTCCAGCTCGGCGCGTAGGGCACGACCTCGCGGTCGCGGACGCGCACCGGGTACATGTTCTCCACGGCGAAGACGACGTCGGTCTCGTCCTGCATGCGGGCGACGCCGGTCTCGAACTCCTTGGCGTACTCGCGCTGCCAGCGGAAGGCGGGGTGGACCACGATCGCCTTCGCGCCCAGGGCCTCGGCCATCTCCTTGGACTTGACGAGCTTGCCCCAGGGATCGCGGCCCCACACGCGCTGGGTCAGGACCAGACAGGGGGAGTGGACGGCGGTGACGGGCATCTGGTGGTAGTCCGAGAGGCGCCGCAGGAGGTCGATGTCCTGGCTGGCGGGGTCGGAGGAGACGAGCACCTCCACGCCGTCGTAACCCAGCTTCGCGGCGATCTCGAAGGCGGCCGGGGTCTTCTCCGGGTAGACCGACGCCGACGAGAGCACGACGGGCGCGTCTGGGACCTGGATAGGGCTCACGAGACCCAGACTATGCGCTACCCGCCCCCGCGCGCCCCTCGCCGTCGGGACCACGGCGTGCCGCGCGCTCGGGGGTGACGGGTTCGACGAAGCGCGGTCAGCCGCGGGTCTAGGGTTCGAGCATGATCCACAGACGCCCCGTGATCCCCGGGGACGCGATCCCCAGCCCCAACATCTGGAAGCATCCGCACACCTACGAACTGGAGAACGACGCCGTCGACCCCGACGGGGTGATCGCCGCGGCCATGGAGCGCGTGCGGCCGATCGACGACGCCCACGTGCTGGACGTCGGTTGCGGGACCGGTTACCACCTGCCCGGGTTCGCCTCGCGGGCGCGGCGGGTCACGGGTGTGGAGCCGCACCCCCGGCTGGCGGAGGCGGCACGGGGGCGGGTGCGCGGTCTGGACCACGTCAGGGTGCTGGACGGGACGGCGCAGAACCTCCCCGTCCCCGACGCCACCGTGGAGGTCGCGCACGCCCGGTGGGCCTACTTCTTCGGCCCCGGGTGCGAGCCCGGTCTGGGCGAACTGGACCGGGTCATGCGGCGCGGCGGGGTCGCGTTCGTCATCGACAACGACGCCACCCGTTCCACGTTCGGCGTGTGGTTCCGGCGCTCGCTCCCGAGCTACGACCCCGGAGCCGTGGAGCGGTTCTGGACGGCGCACGGCTTCCACCGCGAGGCCCTGACGATGCGCTGGGAGTTCACGGACCGGCGTGACTTCGAGGCCGTGGTGCGGATCGAGTTCCCCGCCGCCCTGGCGGCCGAGATCATCGACTCCCACCGGGGACTGTCCGTGGACTACGCGGTCAACGTGTGGTGGAAGAGGTATTGAGAGGGGGAAGAGGCACCAGGGGCACGGGTGCCGGATCCGGATCGGTCATCCGCGGACGCCGGTGGTGGAACCGTCCGACGCGGTGGGCGTCACAGCCGTACCGCTCCGCCGAGGTCGTGGTGGAACACGTCGCGCTCGCGGACGTGATCGCCCGATTCGGGGGCGTCGATCATGCGGCCCCGGCCGAGGTAGATGCCGACGTGGTAGACGTAGCCCCCGCTGTCGGACCAGTAGACGAGGTCGCCGCGGCGGGCCTGTGAGTAGGGGATCCTGGTGCCCACCGCCACCTGGTCGTGGGCGATACGGGGCAGTTCGACCCCCGCCTGCCGGAAGGACCACTGGACGAGGCCGGAGCAGTCGAAGGCGTGCGGCCCGGTCCCGCCCCAGCCGTAGGGCGTGCCCTTCTTCGACTCGGCGGCTCTGATCGCCGTCTCGACCATCGGGGCGGACAGCCTCTGATGGACCCGGTCGGAGGGCGGGGCGGTTTCGGCGGCGGCCCCCAGAGCCGGTGCCGGGGCGAGCGCCGCGGCGAGTAGGAACGCGGTGGCGAGGGCGATCGCCCGCGCGGCGGTCCGCACGGGTACGGCCTGCCGCCCGGGACGACCCGGGCGGCAGGCCGGGATTTGCTCGTGGTGTCGGGAGTGACTCATGGGGTTCCCCGTTCGGATGTGTGGATGCCCCGTGCCGGGTCGGCCCCGGGGCGTTCCATCCCAACGGATCACCCTTCGTCGCTTTCGCGCGCGAACGAATCACCCTCTGTGATCAATTCGTCGTGCGATCACGGTAAAATTTCGCCGATAAAAGGTGCATATCAGTCGATCGACACCAGATTTCCTCTGCGGTTAACTACGTTAGGTGACGAAGGTCAGGCACCCAGCCGAGCCACGAGCCGCTCGGAGACGGCCACCATGCCCGCCTCGTTGGGGTGCACCGGCGCGGCCGTGTTCTCCGGGATCAGCCCCTCGACCCAGCGGCGGGACGACGACTGGCACACGTCGTGGCCGCGTTCGAGCACGTCGACGAACACGGCGCCCGACGCCCCCGACTCCTCGGCGATCATCTGGTTCAGGGCGCTCTGGACACCGTCCAGGTAGGCCACGTCGCCCCAGGCGATGGGCGTGCTCGGCCAGCAGCCCCGGCCCTCGGGGAGGATCTGGAGGTAACCGACGCTGACGACGGTCGCCCCGGGGCTGCGCTCGGCGATCTCGGCGTAGACGCCCGACACGTCGTCGCGCAGGTCCTCGATCCGCTGGTCGAGCTCGTCGCCGAAGTGGTCGGCGCACGGGCTCCCGATCGGGTTGCTCAGGCTCCGCTGGGCGCACTCCATCAGGACGTCGGTGAAACCGAAGTCATTGCCGCCGATCCCGACCGTCACCAGGTCGGTGTCCGGGGTGAGCGCGTCGAACTGCGGCGGGACGTCGGTCAGGTCGGTGTGCTGGGGCTCGCGCAGGTCCCGGATGACCGCGCCGGAGCAACTGGCGTCGGAGAACTCCGCGACGCCCAGCGCGTCGGCCGCCAACTGGGCGTAGTTGCTGGACGACCGGAGGCAACGGGGGTCGGAGCCGGGCGCGTACGGCGGGGG
>NZ_ANBC01000707.1:0-2249 GCF_000341125.1 Nocardiopsis lucentensis DSM 44048
AGCGGAACGGCCAGGAGCGGGGTTCGGCGGGGGGCGCGGGGTCGGGAAGCGGACACGGTCGTGCTGTCGTCGGTGCGGGGCACGCGGGTTCCTCTCCAGTGGGGGACCAGGGGTGTCGGACCCTACGCATTCTGTAACACAACCTACGAACGACGTTGACTAACTCGTAGGTAACTTTCACCTGCCCCGACGTGCCACGAATCTGTCCCGCCCGGCGTGTCTTCGGGAGGCGTTAGCGTGGCGGGCATGGCCAAAGCAGCGAAGACGACGTTCCGGTGCACCGAGTGCGGATGGAGCACCCTCAAGTGGGTGGGCCGCTGCGGTGAGTGCCAGGCCTGGGGCACGGTCGAGGAGGCGGGCGCCCCGGCCCCGGCCGCGGTCGCGGCGGCACCGGTGACCTCCCGCGCCCGGCCCATCACCGAGATCAGTGTCGAGACCGCCGAGGCCGTTCCCACGGGGGTGGACGAACTCGACCGCGTCCTCGGCGGAGGCGCCGTCCCCGGCGGTGTCGTGCTGCTCGCCGGCGAACCGGGCGTCGGCAAGTCGACGCTGCTGTTGGAGGTCGCCGCGATGCGGGCCGCGGAGGGCCCCGTCCTGTACGTGACCGGGGAGGAGTCCGCCGGTCAGGTGCGCCTGCGCGCCGAACGGCTCGACGCGCTCTCCGACAAGCTGTTCCTGGCCGCGGAGACCTCGATCGCCTCCCTGGTCAGCCACGTCGAGGCGGTCGGCCCCCGGCTGCTCATCGTGGACTCGGTGCAGACCATGGTCTCCCCGGAGGTGGCCGGGGTGCCCGGCGGCGTCACCCAGGTCCGCCAGGTGACGGGGGCGCTGATCCAGATCGCCAAGGAGCGCGGTATCGCGACGGTCCTCGTCGGCCACGTCACCAAGGACGGCTCCATCGCCGGCCCCCGCCTGTTGGAACACCTGGTGGACGTGGTCCTGCACTTCGAGGGCGAGCGCCACTCGCAGCTACGGCTGCTGCGCGCGGTCAAGAACCGGTACGGGCCCACCGACGAGATCGGGTGCTTCGAGCTGACCGAGAACGGCATCATCGGGCTCCCGGACCCCAGCGGGCTCTTCCTCACGGAGCGCACCGACCCGGTGCCAGGGACGTGCGTCACGGTCACCCTGGAGGGGCAGCGGCCGCTCATCACGGAGGTGCAGGCGCTGGTGGCGCCCACTCCGCTGCCCGCGCCCCGCAGGGCCACGTCCGGGCTGGACACCTCCCGGGTGAACATGATCCTGGCGGTCCTGGAGAAGCGCACGGGTATGCGACTGGCCAACATGGACGTGTACGCCTCCACGGTGGGCGGCGTACGCCTCGGGGAGCCCGCGGTCGACCTCGCCCTGGCCCTGGCGGCGGGCAGCTCCAACAACGACGTGGCCCTGCCGCGCGGGTTCATCGCGATCGGTGAGGTCGGCCTGGCCGGGGACATCCGCGCCGTGAACGGGGTCCAGCGCAGGATCGCGGAGGCACAGCGGCTCGGCTTCACCGAGGCGGTCGTGCCCAAGCACTCCGGCGACCCCGTGCCCGGGATCCGAACACACGAGGTGGAGGAGCTCAGCGAGGCGCTCGCCTGGGTGGCCCGGCGGTCCAAGCGCGCGCGGGGCGGGTGACGGGCGGGCCGAAGCGAAGCGGCAGGCCCCAGGGGGACACCGTCAGAAGTCGAAGACGACGCCCTTGGCCGCGTGCAGCAGACAGGTGTTGCCGAACTTCGCCCGGTAGTTCTCAGAACCCCGCGCGGACGCGATGACCGGGCGGTACTCCAGTGTGCAGGCCGCGGCCGGATCGGCCGGGACGGCCTTGATCGACCCCGCCCGGGCGATGGCCGCGCAGGCGTCGGCCGCTCGCGGGTGGCTCCCCGCTCCGCCCTTGGGAGCGCACACCAACGAGACCTCCCGCACCGACTCGTCCTCGAACCCGACGCCCTCGACCACCTGGAGCCGGTAGGCCCGGTAGACGGGATGCGCGGGCGGGTCCGCGGCGGGGACCTCGGCGGCCGCGGGCGCGGCGGGGACGAGGGCGATCGCGGTGGCGGCGCAGGCGGCGAGCGCGGCCGTTACGGCTCTCATGATGGCCTCCGGCACATCGGTGGGGTGTCAGGCACGGGAGCGGGCCGTGCCGTCACATCACTCACTTACGACTCTTCTACCCCGAACGAAGGGGTGCGCGCGGCCAGGACGGCCGACGTCGCGAAGGCTCGGGCCTCACCCTCCGAACGGGGTGGCCGCCGCGGCTACCAGTAGTG
>NZ_ANBC01000707.1:2254-4342 GCF_000341125.1 Nocardiopsis lucentensis DSM 44048
GCCGTGGTGACCGTGCAGCCAGCCGTCGTAGCTGGGGTGACCTGCCTCGTGCGTGCTCCGGCTGTCGGAGTCCTCCCGGTCGCCGTACTTCCAGAAGTCGAAGACCGCGCCCTTGACGTCGAGCAGGACGCACATGTTCGGGAAGGTCTTCTTGTAGTGCTCGGAGCCGCTGGACCGGGCGACGACCGGGTCCCAGACCAGGGGACAGGCGCTGTCGCTGACGTCGATCTTCTTGATGGAACCGAACGCGTAGATGAGGTCGCAGGCCTCCTCGGGCTTCGGGTGGGTACCTCCCGGCGGATCGCAGAAGAGATGCACGTGCTTCTTGTCGCCCGTGTGCTTCTCCTCGATGGAGAGCCTGTAATGCTGGGTCTTGTCCTCCACCGCCTGCGCCGGAGCCGCCGTCGACAGCGCCAGGGCGGACGCGGCGACACCGGACAGGATCGTTCCGACAAGCTTCACAATTGCTCCTGGTGACTGCGGGATCGCTTGACATCACCCAGAGTAACATTGGGATAACGAGACGTGGCGTCTTCCTCTCGCGTGGCGTGTGGCGGGCCCGGCGCCGGGGCGCCGGTCCCGCGAGCACGCCCTAGGTCAGCTGGAACACCAGTTCACCGGTGTCTCCCGCGTACTCCCCGCGCAGGTTGGCGCGGTACCACCCCGGACGCGCGGCGGAGGAGTCGCGGCAGTCCGTGAAGGAGCGCTGCCGGTCCCAGCCGACCGTGAACTCGTGCGGCACGCCGCGGCTGAGCTGTCGGTCCTCGGCGGCCTCGCCCTCGACGCAGTCACCCGTGGAGAAGATGCGGTCGTTTCCGGAGTGGATGCGGATCTCCATGGCCTCGGGTCCCACGTCCACCGTGCAGGTCTGGTCCTCGGTGTTCACGACGGTGATCCGGAACTCCGGCCGCGCACCGCTCCCGTAGACCTCCCGGTCCTCGTCGGCGAGCTCGAAGGTCACGACCACGTCCTGCGGGCGGCACGCGTCCTCGGGGCGCTCGGGGGCGGCGGCGCCGCCGGACTCGGCGTCGGAGCCCTCGGCGGCCTCCCCGCCCTCTCCCCCGGCGGTGCCCTGGTCGCCCGCCCCTTCGGCGTCCTCGTCCTCCCCCTCGGAAGGTTCGTCCTCGGGTTCGGCGCTCTCGGCCGCGGAGGGTGTCTCGGGTGGGACACTGGGAGAGGGGTCGGTGTCAGCCGCGCCCGCCTCCGACCGCGTCGGTTCGGCGTCGTCCCCGGAGGAGGGGCGGCAGGCGAACGCGATCAGCGTGAGGACGAGCATGACCCCCGCCAACACGAGGGCACGCCGCTTCCAATAGGTCTCGCGGCTGACAGCTCCTGGATGTCCGGTACTTGACGCCATGGGCCGTAGTATTGCGGTTTCGCGTGCCACTCACCTACCCAACCCGCCGATACCCCGTAAAAGATGAGCGATAACCCTTACAGCACAGCGGTTCTGGCGTGGTACGAGGCCAACGCCCGCGACCTTCCCTGGCGCGCCCCCGACGCCACCCCCTGGTCGATCCTGGTCAGTGAGATCATGCTCCAGCAGACGCCGGTCGTCCGGGTGCTACCCGCCTGGCAGGCCTGGATGGAACGCTGGCCCACCCCCGCTGACCTGGCCGAGGAGCCCTCCGGTGAGGCCGTACGCATGTGGAACCGGCTCGGCTACCCACGCCGTGCCCTGCGTCTGCACGCGTGCGCCGTGGCGATCACCGAACAGCACGGGGGGCAGGTGCCGGACAGTCACGAGACGCTGCTCTCCCTGCCCGGCGTCGGCGCCTACACCGCGGCGGCCGTGGCGAGCTTCGCCTTCGGACAGCGGCACGCCATTTTGGACACGAACGTTCGGCGTGTCCTCGCGAGGGCCGAAACCGGGATCCAGTACCCGCCGAAAACCCAGACGAAGGCGGAGACCGCCCTCGCCGAGTCACTGCTCCCGCCCGTCCCGTCCGTCGCGGCGCGCTGGGGCGTGGCCGTGATGGAGCTGGGCGCCCTCGTGTGCACCGCCCGGACCCCCGCGTGCGCGGACTGCCCGATCGCCCACCAGTGCGCCTGGCGGCTGGCGGGCAAACCCGCCCACGACGGCCCGCC
>NZ_ANBC01000708.1 GCF_000341125.1 Nocardiopsis lucentensis DSM 44048
GCACCGACCGGCAGGTGCGCGGGCGGCTGCTGGCCGTGCTGCGCGACTCCACCGACCCGGTGCCCAAGGATGCCCTGGACGCGGTCTGGGACGACGGTGTCCAGCGCGAGCGGGCCCTGGACGCGCTGGTCGCGGACGGGCTCGTGGACCCCCTGGACGACGGCCGGTACGCGCTGCCCGGCTGAGCCCGAGCCGGGCGTCGGCGGCCCGTCCGATCCGCCCCGGACGGACGGGCCCGGTCAGTCCTCCATGTCCAGGAGTTCGTCGACGTCGGTGTCCTCCGCGTCCACCGGGAGGAGGGCGTCGGCGGCGGTCCCGTCGTGGGAGCCGCTGCACGGAGCACCCGGTTCCGGCGCCTCCGGGGACTGCTCGTACCGGCGCACGAACGCGGCCAGACGCGGGTCGTCGGGGCCGTCGAGGAGGATCTGCGCACCCCACGCGGAGGCCACGACCGGCGCGGGCATGCCTTCCTCCACCGGGCTGACGAGGAGGTAGTCCCCCTGCCTGTAGTGGCCCTCCAGGGCCGCCACCCCGCCGCTGTCCACGGACGCGGGATCGTAGGTGATCCACACGGCCCCGTGTTCCAGGGAGTGCACGGCCGTCTCATTCCTGATCGGCGCCTCGTAGACGCCGCAGTTCTGCCAGTAGCCGTAGTGCTCACCGCCCGCGGGCGGGAACATCTCGTAGTCGACGGTCTCCGTGACTTCCACGTGGTCGGCGGGCAGGTCCTCGTACTCGACCACCGCGCCCAGGTCCGCCGGGCCGGACACTCCGGCTCCCCCGTCGTTGGCCGTCCACAGGACGACGCCCGTGACGGCGACGAGGACGACCACCAGAAGGCCCACACCGGCGACCACGCCGATGACCACCCCGCGTCCCCTCCTTCGCCGGGGAGGTGGGTAGGGGCCGGGGGGACCGGGGTGGGCCTGCTGCGGGTACGGGCCGGGGGCACCGGGCTGCCCCTGTTGCGGGTACGGGCCGGGCCCGCCGTGGGGAGGGGGAGGTCCGGGAGCCGGACCGGAGTGATCGTACGGGCCGTGGGGCGCGTGGGGGTTGCGCGGGCCCTGCGGAGGGAACGGTCCCGGCGGCCCCTGGCCACCCGGCTGTCGTGGGTCCTGTGGATGGGTCACGCGCAAACCCTAACCACACGCCGCACCGGACCGCCAACCCCTGGGCCGTACGCACGGGAACGGGGGCACCCCGAAGGGATGCCCCCGCCCGCACTCGTCAGCCGTCGCGCGACCGGCGCCGTTACTCGCTCTTACCGGCGGCCGGCTCCTCGACCGCGGGCGTGTCCGGAACCGCGGCGGGCTTGGGCACACCCTTGAAGGTGAACTTGGCGTCGGTCCCCTCGCCCTCGGCGTCGATCACCACGATCTGACCCGACTTGAGGTCGCCGAACAGGATCTTCTCCGACAGCTGGTCCTCGATCTCGCGCTGGATCGTGCGACGCAGCGGCCGCGCCCCCAGGACCGGGTCGAATCCGCGCTCGGACAGCACCTTCTTGGCACCGGGGCGCAGCTCGATCCCCATGTCCCGCTCCTTGAGGCGGCTGTCCAGGCTGGAGATCATCAGATCCACGATCTGGAAGATCTCCTTCTCCGTCAGCTGGTGGAAGACGATGACGTCGTCCACACGGTTGAGGAACTCCGGCCGGAAGTTCTGCTTGAGCTCCTCGCTGACCTTGCCCTTCATCCGCTCGTAGTTGGTCTGGGCGTCGTCCTCCTTGGCGAAGCCCATCGCCACGCCCTTGGAGATGTCCCGCGTGCCCAGGTTGGTGGTCATGATGATGACCGTGTTCTTGAAGTCGACGTTGCGACCCTGGGCGTCGGTGAGACGGCCCTCCTCCAGCACCTGGAGCAGGGAGTTGAAGATGTCGTTGTGGGCCTTCTCGATCTCGTCGAAGAGGACCACGGAGAACGGCTTGCGGCGCACCTTCTCGGTGAGCTGGCCGCCCTCCTCGTAGCCGACGTACCCGGGCGGGGAGCCGAACAGCCGCGAGACCGTGTGCTTCTCCATGAACTCGGACATGTCCAGCTGGATCAGCGCGTCCTCGTCCCCGAACAGGAACTCGGCCAGCGTCTTGGACAGCTCGGTCTTACCGACACCGGACGGGCCGGCGAAGATGAACGAACCACCCGGGCGCTTGGGGTCCTTCAGCCCGGCGCGCGTGCGGCGGATCGCCTGCGAGAGCGCCTTGATGGCGTCCTCCTGGCCGATGACCCGCTTGTGCAGCTCGTCCTCCATGCGCAGCAGACGCGAGGACTCCTCCTCGGTCAGCTTGAAGACCGGGATGCCGGTGGAGGCGGCCAGGACCTCGGCGATGAGCTCCTCGTCGACCTCGGCCACGACATCCATGTCGCCGGCCTTCCACTCCTTCTCCCGCTGCGCCTTCTTGTTCAGCAGCTGCTTCTCGTCGTCACGCAGCGACGCCGCCTTCTCGAAGTCCTGCGCGTCGATCGCCGACTCCTTGTCCCGGCGGACCGAGGCGATCTTCTCGTCGAACTCGCGCAGGTCCGGCGGAGCGGTCATCCGGCGGATGCGCATCCGCGAGCCCGCCTCGTCGATGAGGTCGATCGCCTTGTCCGGCAGGAAGCGGTCGCTGATGTAGCGGTCGGCCAGGTTGGCGGCCGCGGCCAGCGCGCTGTCGGTGATCGACACCCGGTGGTGGGCCTCGTAACGGTCGCGCAGGCCCTTGAGGATCTCGACCGCGTGCTTGACGGTCGGCTCGTCCACCTGGATCGGCTGGAAGCGGCGCTCCAGCGCGGCGTCCTTCTCCAGGTACTTGCGGTACTCGTCCAGCGTGGTGGCGCCGATGGTCTGGAGCTCACCCCGGGCCAGCATGGGCTTGAGGATCGAGGCGGCGTCTATGGCACCTTCCGCCGCCCCCGCGCCGACCAGCGTGTGCAGCTCGTCGATGAACAGGATGATGTCACCGCGGGTGCGGATCTCCTTGAGCACCTTCTTCAGGCGCTCCTCGAAGTCACCGCGGTAGCGGCTGCCCGCGACCAGGGCGCCCAGGTCCAGCGTGTACAGCTGCTTGTCCTTGAGCGTCTCGGGGATCTCCCCCTTGACGATCTTCTGCGCCAGCCCCTCGACGACGGCCGTCTTACCGACACCGGGCTCACCGATGAGGACCGGGTTGTTCTTGGTACGGCGCGAGAGCACCTGCATCACGCGCTCGATCTCCTTGTCCCGACCGATGACCGGGTCGAGCTTGCTCTCCCGGGCGGCCTGGGTCAGGTTGCGACCGAACTGGTCCAGCACCAGCGACGTGGACGGGGCGGACTCCGTGGACGCGCCCGTCGTCTGCGCCTCCTTGCCGGTCTGGTAGCCGTGCAGCAGCTGGATGACCTGCTGGCGGACCCGGTTCAGGTCGGCGCCGAGCTTGACCAGCACCTGGGCGGCCACGCCCTCGCCCTCACGGATCAGGCCGAGCAGGATGTGCTCGGTGCCGATGTAGTTGTGGCCGAGCTGAAGGGCCTCGCGCAGGGACAGCTCCAGGACCTTCTTCGCACGCGGCGTGAAGGGGATGTGCCCCGACGGTGCCTGCTGGCCCTGTCCGATGATCTCCTCAACCTGCTGCCGAACCGCTTCGAGGCTGATGCCAAGACTCTCCAGGGCCTTGGCGGCGACACCCTCACCCTCGTGGATGAGGCCGAGCAGGATGTGCTCCGTACCGATGTAGTTGTGGTTGAGCATCCTGGCCTCTTCTTGGGCCAGAACCACCACTCGCCGCGCGCGGTCGGTAAACCTCTCGAACATGTCTCGTCGCTCCTCTACAGAGCGGTCAGGCAGGGACGGTACTCGCCGACCCAACTCTTCCGCATATCGGCCCCACAGGGATAACCGCCCCGGGGAGCACTGCCGCACCCGTCCGTCCCGGACGACTGGTTGCCGACCGGTCGGACGTCTCCGCACGGCCGACCGTAGCCGTCCGTGCCAGAGACTTTCCCCGACGATAGGGCGTTCACCCAACATCCAACTACCAATTGGGGCGTCAGATTTCGGTGTACGCCGAAGGCGAACGGCCCGGAGCTCCCATCCATCACGGGAGTCCCCGGGCCGCACGCGTGTAAGCCTGATAATCGGCTCTTAGCGAACACGCCGATCGCCTAAGTTGTTCCGCGTCGGTCACCGCGGCGCGGAAAGCCGCGTCCGGAATTCTCTCTCCGGGTGCTCTCCGTGACCGGGAGGGTCCACCGCGGACGGCGGACCGCCGCGGGCGTGCGGCCCCGCACTCTGCAACGGTGCGGCGGGCCGGGTTCTTCCCCGGTCCGGGAACGTCGTGCGCACCTGGCCCCGCGGCCGCTCGGCCGCGGGGCGGAACGTGGGTCCTTACGTCGGACTACGAGGTCCGTGCGGCCTTTTCCCGGCCGCGCGGCACCGTCCCGTCGTCACGGCTCGGCCGGATCGACGGGTCGTGCGGTCCACCGCGGTCCGGGCACCGTACGCGCCCGGGGCCACAGTCCCTCACCGCCCCGAACGGATGTCTCCGGTTCGGCTCCGCCCCGACCGTCGCCCGCGTGGGGCCGTCGGGTGTCACCCCTCCGCCCCGCCGACGCGGTGGCGGATACCGATCGCCATCGTCCAGGGTCGCGATGAGCCCGTCTCTATCCCCTGCATCCCGTGTCACGTGGGCCGTGAGGGCCCGGGATGGTCGGGTTCGGGTACGCGCCCCGGGACACCGGTCCGATCAAGACCTGACAACATTTCGGCGAACCCGGGTGCCGTCGGCAAACCTAGCCCTTGATGGCCTCATATTCGGCGACGATCTTCGCGGGGATACGGCCGCGCTCATTGACCGGCTTGCCGGCGGCCTTCGCCCACGCGCGAATCTCGGCGCTGCGCTCACGGCTGGGCGCATTCCGGGAGCTGCCACGGCGGGCGGGACCGCGGCCGGACTTGGCCGGAGCCTTGCGAGCGGCTTCGACGAAGGGCGTAAGGGCCTCGCGGAGCTTGGCGGCATTACCCGCGCTGAGGTCGATTTCGTACACGGAGCCGTCCAGACCGAACGTCACCGTCTCCTCGGCCTCGCCGCCGTCGAGGTCGTCGACCAGGAAAACCTGGACCTTCTGTGCCATGGATTCAAACCTTTCAGAAGAGCAGTGCCTTCGCACCTGAATATAAAGCTATCTCGAGCGCAGGCGAAAGACAATTCCCGACGTGCCAGTAATCAGCTGGACTTGATCCTGGGTTTCGGGATCGGCTGAGCAGCGCGGGGCCTGGGGCGGCCTCACGCGCGATCTGGGCCCGGATCAGGGCCGCTCAGAGCACGATACGGTCGAACACCGTATCAACGGCCGTCGGATTCGGCCTGATCCCCGCCCCCGACAATCGGCTTCTCGTCCTTCGCGGCGGCCACGGACGACCCGGCCGGCTCAGCATCAGGGGCGCCCACGGTCGCGTTACCGCTGACCAGGCTGCCGTCCATCCTGCGAGGCGCCATCTCCCTACGCAGCAGCTTGATGACGAACGCACAGAAGACGGTCGCGACAACCACCGGCGGGATCAGCGCGGAGATTACGTCGAGCAGCCCGGCGGGAAGCACCGACGAAAGATCACCCATCGAAGCGGTCCACCCTTCCTGGTTGTTACTTATTGCAGCAAATACCCGACTCAGCGTCGGGCCAGTCCTGGGGGATGACGCACCGGGACCCGGGCAATCGCATACCCGACATCATAGACATCGCTTGCCCCCGGTTTGGTCCCGGACGTACCAGGACCCGCCCAGCGAAACCCGATGGTGACCAATGTCCGACAGCGTCTTCGGCATCCGGTTGACCGCGAACACGCACCGCCCCCTGAGCGAACTCGATTCGCGACCCTTCGTAGCCGCGTCCGTCGAACTCGATCGGCGAGGAGGGGCCCGTCGAGCGCAGGTACACATTACCCGCCCGCTTCCCCTCTCATACCACCCGGTCTACTTAAGCGAGTGGACCGGTCGGCACACCGGTGCGCGTCCCCCGGGGACGTATCGGGAACTCGGTCCCAAGAGCGCCCGAAAGCCTTTAGGCACGGGGGCTTCGGGACCTGGTCCCCAGGTGCACAAGCATGCGCGTGTTCCCGAGTGTGTTGGGTTTGACCCGCTCAAGGTCGAGAAATTCCGCGACACCCTCGTCATAGGAACGCAGGAGTTCCTCGTACACACGGCCAGAGACGGGCGTGCCCTGGATCGGGGCAAAGCCGTGTTTGGTGAAGAAACCGGTCTCGAATGTCAGACAGAACACACGCTGCACGCCCAACTCACGCGCCGCGTCCAGCAGTTCGGTCACGATTCGGTGTCCCACCCCGAAACCACGCAGTGAGGGGTCGACCGCGACAGTTCGCACCTCCGCGAGGTCCTCCCAGAGGACGTGGAGGGCGCCACAGCCGACGACACGGTACTCAACCTCCTCCCGTGCGGGAACGGTTCCGGAGGCGTCGAATGAGGGAGCGGCGGACCGGGATTCGGCGGACGAATCATCTGGAACCACCTCCGCCTCGGCGACCCAGAACTCCTGGATGTCCTCGTAGAGGTTGACGGTGCTCTTGGAGAGGACACGGCGGTCGACGGTGTAGGTGTCGACCAGGCGGCGGATGTGGACCACGTCGCGCGTCTTGGCGCGACGGACCCGGACATGACGAACGGACATAGCCGGACCAGACTACGCCCACGTACGCGCCCGCACCCACCGGATCGCTCTTCCTCCGGCGGGTGCCGCGTGTGCCCGTGGGCGTGCCGGGCCGGGTATGCCCGTAGTCTCTCCCGGCGGGGACACCGGGACGGCCAGACTCAGATGAGCTGGCGCCGTGCGGCCCAGACGACCGCTTCGATGGGGGTGTTCACGCCGAGCATGTCGCAGATGTTGCGGATGCGGCGGCGCAGGGTGCGGGCACTGAGTTCGAGTCGCCGCGCGGCCACCTCGGTGGTCACGCCGGTGGCGATCTCGGCGAGCAACTCCAGGTCCTCGTGGCTCAGCTCGACCGGGGTGTAGGCACCGTTCAGCGCCGTGTCACCTGAACGGGACTGCAGGGGGACCACGTTCTCCCGGTGCTCTCGCGGCTGGAGAGCGTTCTGGTCCTCAGCACTACGCCGTACGAGTGTGGCCTGTTCCACTCCGTCCTCCCTCATCCATGTGAGTGCGGAACATCAACTCGTCACCGGGCGGATCGAGCGCGCCGGGGCGCGACCGGGACCCATGCGTCCAACCGCCTTCCGGAGCCCCTCTGGCACAGGGGTGGAGGGCGGTGGGGAACATGGGCCGCACGGGCCGTGTCACCGCGGTCTGGGACGGTCAGACCGCGCCGAGGGCACACGTGCGCGCGGGATGGGCGGGCCGTGGGACGGTCCTCACACCTCGCTCACTGTCGTACTCGATCCACTTCGGCAATCTCGCGGACCAAAGTCCGCCCTCAGCACGCTAGGCGGCCGTGATGATACCGTCAAGGGCCAGTAAATCACCATGAGTATCACCTTGGGACCACTGGGTGACAGTGTGGCGGGTGGGATATTTTCGCCACTCCACTGACCTGCGCAAATCACCTTCACCCTCCGTCGCCGACCATGCGGACGGAGTTCCAAGGAAAACCTCGGCCCTGTCGGTCAGGACACCCCATTCTCACTGTGGTTTTGCGCGACATGTCCTAACAGTGAGGTATGTCCGGTGGTACACGCCACATTTCCGCGATGAGGGCGGGGCCGCCACGACTCGCGCGTGACGGCCCCGTTCCCTTTTCGGTCCTTCGGTCGCCCGGATTCGGCCCGGGCTCGTAAGCGATCCGTCCCGTCAGTCGCCGGAGGGCTTGACGATCGGGAAGAGGACGGTCTCCCGGATGTTCTTTCCGGTGAACGCCATCAGGAGCCGGTCGATGCCGACGCCGACACCGCCCGTGGGCGGCATGCCGTACTCCAGCGCGCGGAGGAAGTCCTCGTCCAGCTGCATCGCCTCGGGGTCGCCCTCGGCGGCCATGAGCGACTGCTCGGTGAGCCGGCGGCGCTGCTCGACCGGGTCCACGAGCTCGGAGTAACCGGTTCCCAGCTCCATCCCGAAGCCGATCAGGTCCCACTTCTCGGTGAGCAGCGGGTCCTCACGGTGCTGGCGGGTCAGCGGGCTCGTCTCCACGGGGAAGTCGCGCACGAACGTGGGCTGGATGAGTGTGTGCTCGACCAGCTCCTCGAAGAGGTGCTCGATCAGCTTGCCCTGGCCCCACTGGTGGTCGAACTCCACACCCTTGGCCTCGGCCAGGCGCCGGACGTCCTCGAGCGGCGTCCTCGGGGTGACCTCGGTGCCCAGCGCCTCGGACACGGCTCCGTACAGGGTGATGCTCGGCCACTCCCCGCCCAGGTCGAAGGTCTGGCCGTCGCGCTCGACCACCGTCGTGCCGAAGACCGCCTGAGCCGCGTCCTGGATGATCCGCTGGGTGATGTCGGCCATGTCGTTGTAGTCGGCGTAGGCCTGGTAGAACTCCAGCATCGTGAACTCGGGGTTGTGCGTGGCGTCCGCGCCCTCGTTCCGGAAGTTCCGGTTGATCTCGAAGACCTTCTCCAGGCCGCCCACGACCAGCCGCTTGAGCGCCAGCTCCGGCGCGATGCGCAGGTACAGGTCCATGTCGTAGGCGTTGATGTGCGTGGTGAACGGGCGCGCCGTGGCGCCGCCGTGCACCCGCATCAGCATCGGGGTCTCGACCTCGATGAAGTCCCGTGAGCTGAGCGTCTCCCGGATCGCCCGGATGGCGGCCGAGCGGCGGCGCACCATCTGCTGGGACTCGGGGTTGACGATGAGGTCGACGTAGCGCTGGCGCACCCGGGCCTCGGGGTCGGTGAGCCCCTTGTGCTTCTCCGGGAGCGGACGCAGGCACTTGGCGGTCAGCGTCCAGGAGCGCACCAGGATGGACAGCTCACCGCGGCGGGAGGTGATGACCTCGCCCTCGACGCCCACGTGGTCGCCGAGGTCGACGTCGGCCTTCCAGGCGTCCAGCCGCTCCTTGCCGACCTGGTCCAGGGACAGCATGATCTGCACGTCACCGGTCTCGTCGCGCAGGGTGGCGAAGCACAGCTTGCCGCCGGTGCGATACAGCATCACGCGACCCGCGATCGAGACGTCGACCCCGGTGCGCGTGTCCGGCTCCAGGCCCTGGTGTTTGTCTCGCACGGCACCGATCGACGTGGTCCGCGGGAAGGTCACGGGGAAGGGGTCGATGCCCTCCTCCCGGAGACGGTCCAGCTTCTGGTGCCGGACCCGCATCTGTTCGGGCAGGTCGTCGTAGGAGTCGTGCGCGTCATTCACGGGCCCGATCCTACTCGCTTCCGAGCACCCCGAGGTCGCTGTCCACAGGCCGTCCGCCACCCCTCACCTCCTCCCGCGGCCCCTCCCGTTGACAGGCGCTCGTCGACACCTCGAAACGCCCAGGCGCCGCACAGGAAATCCCACTCATAGCCACGAAGCGAATACTCTGAGTTCATGGGGCGCAGCACCGTCGACGTCGACGACGAACTGGTCACGAAGGTCATGCGGAAGTTCAACGCGAGGACGAAGAGCGAAGCCGCGGAGATCGCCCTCCGCCACATGATCGCATCCGTGAGCGCGTACGAACGGCTGAAAGAACTCGAGGGAAGCCACATCGTGGAGAGTGAACAGGACTGAGCGACGGTGCGGGACCCTCCCCGCACCGCTCAGCGGCGCTCAGGCGACGTTGCGCTCGAAGACCAGGCGCAGGCCGATGAGGGTCAGCCACGGGTCGTGCACGTCCACGGTCTCGCACTCGCCGACGACCACCGAGGCCAGGCCACCGGTGGCGACCACGGTCACGTCGTCCGGGGCGTCGGTCAGCTCGGCGACCATCCGGTCCACGATCCCGTCGACCTGGCCCGCGAACCCGAACACGATCCCCGACCGCAGCGCCTCCGTGGTGTTCTTCGCGATCGCCGCGCGCGGCTTGACGATCTCCACCATGTGCAGCTGGGCGCCCCTGCGGGACAGCGCGTCCACGGAGATGTCGATGCCCGGCGCGATCGCGCCGCCGACGTACTCCCCCTTCGCGCTGACCGCGTCGAACGTGGTCGCCGTGCCGAAGTCGACCACGACCGCCGGGCCGCCGTACAGGTGGCTGGGNTGCGGTCGCTGCCCACCTCCTTGGGGTTGTCCATCCGGATCGGCACCCCCGTCTTGACGCCGGGCTCGACGATCACGGCGGGCACGTCACCGAAGTGGCGGCGGAACATGTCGCGCATCTCGTGCTGCACCGAGGGGACCGAGCAGCACAGCGCGATCCCCTCGATGTCGGCCGGGGCCCCCAGCGTGCTCCCGTCGATGAGCCCGCGCAGCACCACCGCCCACTCGTCGGCGGTGCGGCGCGTCTCGGTCCCCACCCTCCAGTGTTCGAGAAGGTCGTCGCCCTGGAACAGGCCGAACACCGTCTCGGAGTTGCCGACGTCGATCGCGAGCAGCATGCTGGGGACCCTCATCCGTGGTCGAAGTGGTGTGTTCCTAAGGAATCTTCCACCAACCGGGCCGCTCACAACAGGTCGAGCGCGATATCCAGTGCCGGACTGGAGTGGGTCAGGGCCCCGACCGCCAGGTAGTCGACCCCCGTGGCGGCCACGTCGGCGGCCACGTCGAGCGTCAGTCCGCCGGAGGACTCCAGCCGCGCGCGTCCGGCGACCAGCTCCACGGCGGCCCGCAGGTCATCGACGGTGAAGTTGTCGAGGAGGATCTCCTCCGCCCCGGCGGCGATCGCGTCCTCGATCTGGTCGATCCGGTCCACCTCGACCTCCAGCGGCAGGTCGGGGAAGCGCTCGCGGATGGCGCGCACGGCCGCGCCGACCCCGCCCGCCGCGACCACGTGGTTGTCCTTGACCAGTCCGGCGTCGCTGAGGCAGTACCGGTGGTTGACGCCGCCCCCGCAGCGCACCGCGTACTTCTCCAGCGCCCGGAGTCCTGGACGGGTCTTGCGGCTGTCGCGGATCCGGGCTCGGGTGCCGGCCACCGCGTCCGTCCAGGTACGGGTGGCCGTGGCGATCCCCGACATGTGGGTGAGGAGGTTGAGCGCGGTCCGCTCCGCGGTGAGCAGGTCGCGTGTGCGGGCGGTGACGGACATGAGCACGTCCCCGCGCTTGACCGCGTCGCCGTCGCCCGCGGAACGGGCGACCCGCACGGCGCCCTCGGACACGAGCCAGAAGACGAGTTCGGCCAGGGGCAGGCCGCTCACCGTCCCGTCGGCACGCGCCACGACGTGCGCGGTCCGCACCTGGTCGGCGGGGATGGTGGCCACGGTGGTGACGTCGATGCGCGGACCGGCGGTGAGGTCCTCGGCCAGGGCGCGCCGCACCAGGTCCACGTGGGACTGGTGGGGCGCCGTGTACGGAAGGGTGAACTCGGCGCGCGTGTCGGGGTCGGGCGTTCCCCCGGCGAGGGGGAAGGCGATGTCGTCCAGCTCCGCGACGAGCTCGGGCGGCAGGGACGGGGCCCAGTCCTCGTCGGTGGTCACGGGCGTGTTCCCCTCCAGTCGAACGACGGTCGGCCGCGTCCGGAACCCGGGGTCGGGTTCGGGTGCGTCGGCACGCTGGTGCGAGCCCCGGCTCTCGGTGCGGTGCAGCGCGGCGGCGGCCACGAGTCGGGCCACCGTCAGCAGGTTGGTCGCCTCCCAGGTGGCCGTGTCCGGGGCGACGCGCTCGGCCGGGGCGGTGAGGGCGTCGAGTTCGGCGGCCAGCGCGGTCAGCCCCTCGCCGGTGCGCAGGACCCCGGCGTGGCGGGACATCAGCGCACGGACACGGGTCGCGGTGGCGGGCTGGACGAGGCGGGTGACGTCGCCGACGGGCACGCCCCGGTCCGGGATCGGACGCGCCTCCTCGGCGAGGCGGCCGGCGATCCGTTCCGCGTACACCAGGCCCTCCAGGAGGGAGTTGGAGGCCAGGCGGTTCGCGCCGTGCACACCGGTGCGCGCCGCCTCGCCGACCGCCCAGAGCCCGGGGACGCTGGTGGCCCCGTCGATGTCGACCTCGGCGCCGCCGGAGGCGTAGTGGGCGGCGGGGGCGACGGGGATCGGCTGGGTGACCGGGTCGATGCCGTGTTCGCGGCAGGACGCCAGGATGGTGGGGAAGCGGTGTTCCCAGGTGGCCGCGCCGAAGTGGCGGCCGTCCAGGTAGACGTGGTCGGTGCCGGTCTCGGCCATGGTGCGCGCGATCGTCCTGGCCACGACGTCGCGCGGGGCGAGGTCACCCAGTTCGTGGACGCCCTCCATGATCCGGTTGCCGTCGCCGTCCACGAGGTGGGCGCCCTCACCGCGCACGGCCTCGGAGACCAGGGGCTGTCGGCCCCGGGCCTCGGGCCCCAGCCAGAGCACGGTGGGGTGGAACTGGATGAACTCCAGGTCGCGCAGGCGCGCTCCGGCGCGGGCCGCGAGCGCGAGTCCGTCGCCGGTCGACACGGGCGGGTTGGTGGTGGCGGCGAAGATCTGGCCCATCCCCCCGGTGGCGAGGACGACGGCCGGGGCCAGGACGGCGCCGACGCCGTCGCGGGCCCCCTCGCCGATGACGTGGAGGGAGGCTCCGACGACGGTCGCGTCGGCGGGGTCGCGCAGGACGTCGAGGGCGAGCGCGTGCTCGATGACCTCGATGCGCTCCTCGGCCAGGACCGCGGCCTGGAGCGCGCGCTGGATCTCGGCTCCGGTGGCGTCTCCCCCGGCGTGGGCGACCCGGTCCGCGCGGTGTCCTCCCTCGCGGGTGAGGGCCAGTTCCCCTCCGTCGGCGCGGTCGAACTCGGCGCCCGCGCCGATGAGCCAGCGCAGGGCGTCGGGCCCCTCCTCCGCCAGGACGTGCACGGCGAGGGGATCGCACAGACCGGCTCCGGCCAGGTGGGTGTCGACCATGTGCGCGACCGGGTTGTCCCCGGGGGCCATGGCCGCCGCGATGCCGCCCTGGGCGTAGGAGGTGGAACCCGTGGAGAGGCGGTCCTTGGTGACGAGGACGACGCGGCCGCGCTCGGTGCGCTGGACGTAGCGCAGCGCGGTGCTCAGCCCGGCGACGCCCGAGCCGATGACGGCGACGTCGGCGCTGACGTTCCACGACGGCGCGGGGGCGTCGATCCGGGTCTGTCTGGATGAGGTCATGTGGGTCTCTTTCGCGAGTGCCGACTGGGGGTGCCCGAACACGGTCCGACGTGAGGCGGAGGACCGGGGGAACACTGCCTACGCGCTCCCCAGCCGCACCGGCACGTTGTCGATGAGCCGGGTCGTGCCCACCCGGGCGGCGACGGCGAGGACGGCCTCGCCCGTGAACCCGGCGGGGGCGTCGGCGAAGGTGGCGGGGTCGACCAGGGCGAGGTAGTCGAGTTCGACGGGCGGCGTGGCCTTGGCGGCCTCGTCCAGGACGCCCTTCGCGGCGGCGCGGACCGCGTCGGGCCCGTCGGAGGCGGCGTCGCGCCCGGCGTTCAGGGCCCGGGACAGGGCGAGGGCGCTGGCGCGTTCGTCCGCGTCCAGGTAGACGTTCCGGCTCGACGTGGCCAGTCCGTCGGGGTCGCGCAGGGTGGGGGCGCCGACGATCTCCACGGGCAGGTTGAGGTCGGCGACCATCCGACGGACGACGGCGAGCTGTTGGGCGTCCTTCTGCCCGAAGACGGCCAGGTCGGGGCCGACCAGGTGCAGGAGTTTGCTGACCACGGTGAGCACCCCGGTGAAGAACCCGGGGCGGGAGGCGCCCTCCAGGCGGTCCCCCATGGCGCCCGCCTGGACGGTGACCATCTGCTCGGTGGGGTACATCGTGTTCACGGTCGGGGCGAAGACGACGTCGACGCCCTCCTGCGCGCAGACCCCGGTGTCCGTGTCCAGCGTGCGCGGGTAGCGGTCGAAGTCCTCGTTGGGGCCGAACTGGAGCGGGTTGACGAAGACGCTCACGACGACGGTGTCGGCCTGGGCGCGGGCGAGGCGCATGAGACTGCGGTGGCCCTCGTGGAGCGCGCCCATCGTGGGGACGAGGCCGACGCGTCCGGCGTCGGAGAGGGCGCGGCGCAGGTCCTCGGCCGTGTGGACGACGAGGGGCCCGTCGGCTGGCGCGGGCTGTGGCGTGGGTTCGGTCATCGGTGCTTCCCCGTGGTGGTGTGTCTTTCGCGCACGGCGTGGCCGCCTCCGCCGTGCGACGCGGTGGGTCTCAGCGGCGGAGGACGTCGAGCAGGCGTGCGGCGTCGGCGGGGTCGAGCATCCCGGCGTTGATGGCGCGGTCCGCGGTGAGCCTGGCGAGTTCGACGTAGCTGGCGACGCTCTCCGGGGCGTTCTCGCGCAGCTGCTCGATGTGACCGGCGACGGTGCCCGCGTCGCCGCGCAGGACGGGGCCGCTCAGGCCGTGGATGCCGAGGCGCAGGGCGTTGTCGAGGGCGGCGCTGAGCATGGGCGCGAGCATCCGGCCCGGTTCGGGCACCCCGGCGGCGGCGAGGAGGGAGGCGCTGTCGGCCACCAGGGTGACCAGGTGGTTGGCGCCCCCGGCGAGGGCGGCGTGGTAGAGCGTGCGCTTGTCCTCGGTGATCCACACGGGTTCCGCGCCCATCTCGACCACGAGCGCTTCGGCGATCGGGCGCAGCTGGTCGGGGGCGGTGACACCGAACGCGCAGTTGGCCAGCCGTTCGACGTCCTCGTCACGCCCGGTGAAGGTCATCGCGGGGTGGAGGGCGAGGGGCAGGGCTCCGGCGATGGTGGCGGGGGCGAGGATGCCGTAGCCGTGCGCGCCGCTGGCGTGGACGAGGAGCTTGCCCCGCAGTTCGGCACCGGTGGCGGCGAGCCCCTCCACGAGGTCGGGCAGGGCGTCGTCGGGCACCGTGAGCAGGACGAGGTCACTGGCCCCGACGACCTCGGACGCGTCGAGGATCCGCGCGGTCGGCAGGCGGGAGTCGACGTTGGCCTTGGACGTGTCGGAGACCGCGGTGGCGGCGACCACCTTGTGTCCGGCCCGGCCCAGGGCCTGGCCGAGGACGGAGCCGACCCGACCGGGCCCGATGACACCGACTCGCAACCGTGCCGGGCGACCCCGCGTCGTCTCCATGGTGGTGCTCCCTCGTGGTCCGGTGCGTCCGGTCCCTCCAGCACCGTGACGCCTGAGCACACGATAACTCTCCTGGCCCGGTGCCCCGCCGGTCAGGGCGCGTGAGCGGGGGCGGGCGCGCGGCGCCCGCCCCCGCGGGGAGCCCTCCCGGCGCGCCGAGGCGAAGCGGCGAACCCGGAGCGAGCACCGCCTATCCCTGGATGATCACGCCGGAGTTGTAGCAGGACGCCAGGGACTGGCCGAGGACGGCGTTGGAGTTGCCGCAGCCGGTGTTGGCGTTGTCGATGCCGTTGATGTAGGCGATGTTCCCGCTGACGTTGCCGCCGGCGCCGGAGGTCCAGGCCCCCGCGTGGGCCGCCGCCGGCGCCGCGGTGAGGAGGACCCCGGCGGAGGCGAGGGCCGCGGCGGCGGTGACGAACGTCTTCTTGAGCACTACGTGTCTCCTTCTGTGTCCGACGGGGGGACCAGCCGGACGTTCGGTGTTCTTCCTGAGCACCTTGGGGGCGCCGATGAGGGAGTTACCCCTGACGAACTCCGGTTCACCCATGTTGAGCTGGAGTTATCACGAGATACATGCCATTGTTCACACTGCGTGGCATCACACCTCGGGTCCGATCGGGGCAAAGGTCGCGCATCGCCGGGAGCCGCGTGCGCGCAGGGTCACGGGGAGTCCGGGTTCCAGCCGTGCGCCAATCCGCGTTGCGGTCGACCGCGCCGCGCGGACCGGAAGGGTCCGGACGCACGAGAAAGGCGCCATCCCGGCTGGATGGCGCCTTCCGAGCGTGCCGCTCTGGAACCTGACCGGATCGGATCACCCGGGACGTCTCCCGGGTGGACACCCCCGACCGGTCAGGTCGCTTCGCTGGCGGTCCGACTCGCTGTCCGACTACTCGATGACCTTGGCGTCGGAACCGACGCAGCTGGCACCGGCGACACCGAGGATGCCGATCGCGTTGCCGCAGACGTTGATGGGAACGTTCAGGTCCGCCACGAGCTGGTTGCCGCCGAGGATGCTCCCGTTGCCCGAGGTGAAGATGTTGTCGTCGGCCATGGCCGGAGCACCGGTGAACAGGACGCCGGCAGCGGCAGCGGTGATGGCACTGGCGGCGAGAGCCTTCTTCAGCATGGTTTCTCCCATAGACCGGCTGACTGGGGGCGCCAACCGGGCCAAATCATTGACGATGTGTATGACTGCGAACACTCCTCGTGTTCGGAGACCATTTAGCCATACTCAACCGCTCCACACGACCGAAACGACGAGGCTTGGCGCAACCTTCACCTGGAAATATCACACTGGGTGAGTAGACATGTCGGACATGCAGTCCACAATCTGGAGGGCCTCCCCCGCTTCTTGTGACACATCACACACTCACGCCTCGGGAGTGTCACCGGCCCCCTCGGACGGCCCCTCGGTCGACCTCGTCGCCCACCGCTCGGTACCCGCCTCCCGCACCAACGCGCGCCGGGCGGACCCCACCAGCGCGTCCAGGAGGCCACGGCCCTCCGCCGCCGCCCTGCCGGTGGCCCGCGCGTCCGCGGGACCCGGTGGCGTGTCGACGTCCAGGGACACCCGACCCGTGAGCCGGGCCAGCGGGCCCGCCGTCAGCCGCAGGGTCTGCATCCGCTCCACGGGCACGACGTCCGTCACCCGGCAGAGCAGGCCCCGGGTGGTGACGAACAGGTGCTCGTCCGTCCCCGCCAGGTTCGGCGCCCGCCTCCGGTTCGGCACGAGCGGCACCCGCGCCGGATCGGCTCCCACGAACACCTCGTTGACCAGGGAGAAGGCCAGGCGTCGCGGCGCCACCGGCAACAGCGTCGCCGAATCCCCCTGACGGGCGCCCGCGTACCCGGCCACGTTGGCCTCCACCCGCGCCACACCCAGGACGCGCCACAACAGCGGCTCCACGACGCGCACCGCCTGGACCCGCCCGGGGGGCACGGTCTGCATCCGGCGCTGGAACATCCCGTAGCGCAGCCGCAGGCCGTCGGAGGACAGCGACGCGTAGTAGTCCGTGTACCGCGCCAACGGTCCCCAGAAGTAGCGGATCAGGCCGAGGACCAGCGGGATGAGCGCGCCCAGGACCCCGGGTTCGATCAGCTTCACGCCCGCCACGACCAGCAGGAGCAGCACGACGAAGGAGAACAGGATCGGCGCCCGGAAGGTCAGCGCTCCCAGGAGCAGGGGGAACGGCAGACGGTAGAACGGCCACTCGGGCGCCTCCGGCGAGCGCCCCGGCAGACCGGCGGCGTGCGCGAGCACGGCCACCCGGAGGCGCTCCGCCAACGTTCTGCGCAGGCACGGCAGCCGGATCGCCGTCCGGTCCCCGCCCGCGAGCTCGATCCGCAGTTCGGCCAGCCCGAACACCTGCATCAGCAGCGGTTGGACGACGTCCACCGCCTGGAGGCGGCTGAGCGGAATCTCCCTCGACCCGCGCATCACCAGCCCGCTGTGCACCACCAGGTGGTCCTCACGCAGGCCGAAGGTGCCGTACCACCACGCGGGCAGCGCGTAGGCCAGCGTGCCGAAGACGACCGCGAACGCCAGCAGGAACACCCACGCGAAGCCGAAGGTCACCAGGATGGGTCCCACCAGCGCCACGAACACCAGGGTGACGGCGGCGACCCGCAGCGGGACGATCGACCAGTGCGACCGGAACTCCCCGGTGGTGACGTCGTCCTCCGGGCGGGGGCGCCGCATCGGCGGCGGCCGGTAGGCCACGGACGGCGGCATCAGCGCGGGGCCCGGCGGGAACGCCCCCGGAACGGAACCGGCGGGCGGCGGGTGGGCGCCCGGCACGGGTGCCCCGGGCGGCGGAGGGGCCCCGGGAACGGGTCCCCCGGGTCGCGGGTGGGGACCCCCGGGCGGCGGGGGCGCCCCCGGCGGCCACGCGGGCGTCCGCTGGGTGTGCTGGGGGAACTGGCTCGGTCCGTCCACTACAACCCCGTCGAGAAGCTCTCACCGCGCGCCGCGAGACGGGCGCGCAGCTCCACCGCGTCGGCCAGCGGGAGGCCGACCACGCGGGTGTCGGCCGTGCTCGCCGCCGTGCGCAGCCGCACGGTGGCTATCCCCAGCGCCTGCTCCAGCAGGTCGGCGGTCACGTCCACGACCTGCATCCGGCCGTAGGGCACCACGACCAACTGGCGGAGGAAGACGCCGTAGGTGAGGTAGAGCTCCCCCGTTGCCTCGACGTAGCCCCACGACCGCTGGAACCGTCCCGCCAGGAACCAGCCGACGGCGAGGACGGCCAGCGCCGCGCCCCCCGCCGCGGCCGCCCAGCCGGGTCCGGCCCACACGTACGCCAGGGTCGCGGCGACCACTCCCCCGACCAGGCACAGGGCGCCCACCACCAGCCTGCGGTACAGGGCCAGGGCGGGTGACACACGCGTCCAGGACGTGCCCTCGGGCGGGGCGAACGCCGCCGCGAGCGGGCGGTCTGGCCGGGACGGGCCGGGCGGGTTCGGCGTCGGAGCCGGGTCACTGGTGTCCACGAGGCCAGTCAACCATCAGCGGGCAAACAGGGGGCGGACGCCAGCGCGGAGCGGGTGTGCCGCGAGGCCCCGGTGATCACGGAGGCCGCCAAGGGGCTGGTGGGCGTCCTCGACGGGTCCACACCACGGGACCCCGGGCGACGGCCCCGCCCGGGGTTCCACGCCGTACGGGGTCCTACCGCGTCACGGACGCCAGCAGCGCCGCCCACTCACTCGCGGGGAGGGACAGATGCCCCGACTCGCGGTTCTGGGTGTCGCGAACGTCCGCCCCGGCCTCGTGCTCTCGGACTTCCACACACTCATTGCCGCTGGGACTGTAGCTGGACTTGTGCCAAGTGTTCATCAGGTCATTCCTTTCAGGTGTGACCGGGAATCGGCCGCAGGCATGGCCGCACCGAGGGTCTGTTCGAACAGGTTCGCCATCCGGCCGATTCCGGCGGGATCATCGTGTACGACCACGCCCCGGTTGTGCTCACTCGCAGCGACCACACCCCCCTCCCGAAGGGAGAAGAGCAGAAGGGGAGAGACGAGGCCCGTCACCGCATCGGCCGCCAGGAGGTGAACGGACAAGCGTCCCCGTTCGGTCTGTTCGATCAGGTGAGACGCCTGGTCAGCTCGAACCGCGTCGGGCAGGCACGTCAGAGCGGTAATGGGGAACGCGGCGACGATCCACGGCCCGCCGTTGGCAGAAAGGGCATCGTAACGTGCGGCCCGTTCGTTGACTTCCCGCTCAAGCTCCTCCTCCGTTTCCCGGAAGCGGCCGACGCGGAAGATGAACCGCATGTACTCGCGACTCTGCACCAGCCCCGGGACTCTCTGGAGTCCGGACATCTTGATGGTGACCGAGTTCTGTTCCAACCAGGGAACGCGCTGCTTCCAGTGAGGGACCACGGAACCGGTCGCGGCCACCTGCCAGTCCCGGAGCAGGTCACCATCACATCGCAACTCACGGTCCAGAAGTTCGGCATCATCCCGCTCGGGGAGATGTTCCCCCCGCTCCCAGCGGGTCACGGTGGACACGGCACGGCCGATACGGGATGCCAACTGTGTCTTCGACAGTCCCGCGTTGTTGCGCGCTCGTGTCAGGGAAGCGCAAAATCCTTTGCTCTCCATGCGCGGACCGTAGCGCGCTTTGCGAGTCCCCGCCATCCAGTAGAAGCACACCGCAGTCAAGGTGTGACCTGGGGTCATGCAGACCTGGACTCGTAAGGCCGCCCGCCAACTCCGCCGCAACG
>NZ_ANBC01000709.1 GCF_000341125.1 Nocardiopsis lucentensis DSM 44048
GGGGCCTTAAGTGGCCGCCTATGGGGAGTATCTACTGTCCGCTGTCACCAGCTCGATGCACGCGACTTGGTGCCGGTATCTCAACGGCTCCGCATGAGCCCTCCAGGTTGAAACACCTACATCGCGGGGCTTCAGCCGTCGCCCCCGAAGTGGAGGAGCGGCACGTCGTAGAGGTTCGGGTCAGGGACTCGGCGCATCTGCGGTGATGTCACCTCGACGAGCACCATCTCGGTGAGGAACTGGACCTGGGCGCCGAGCAGATGGCTGGTGTGCCCGGCCGCGCTGTGCTCCTTCAGCCCGACGGAGACGTGGATGTGCGGGGAGATGGTGTCGGTGGCCTCGTCGTAGGCGATGGTGCCGCCGCCCAGCGCTTCGACGTTGCTCAGTTGGACCTTCGACCAGACCGGCGCGGCCGGGTCGGTGAGCTTCTCACAGGTGCCCACGATGTCCACGTGAGCGAACCCAGCAACGAAGACCGGGATATAGCCCTGGCGGACGTCGTTGGTCCGGCAGAACTCTGTGAGGGAAGAGAAGAAGTCCTCACCGTGGTCGAAGACGAGGCCGAAGGTCCGCCCCTGGGTCAGTTCGTGACTGCGCACGTCGGTTTCCGCTTCGTTTTGGGGTGGGAGGAGTTAGGCGTCGGAGTAGCCACCGGCGAAGGCGAAGGCCTCCGTGATGTCGGGACGGTCGTGGCCGGTGGCCAGCAGCGCCCACAGCAGGACGCGCGCCTTGTACGGATCCAGGAACCCGGCCCGGATCAGCCCCCGCTCCAACAGATCCTGCTCGGAGCCCGGGAACCCGTAGGTGGCCGCGAGCCCAGCCCCGGCGCCGGTCCGAGAAGCGAGCACCACCGGTACCCGGTCTGCGAGGTCCTCGAGTGCAGGAACCAGGTGTCGCGGGACGTGGCCGACACCGAACGCGGCGATGACCGCGCCGTCGACCCGCTCAGCCAAGCCCTCCAACAGCAGGCCGTCATCACCCAACGCCACCGTCACCAGGGCCACACGCGGTCCCGTGCCCAGATTCGACAAGTCGAGCGTGGTGCGCCCCGTGGGGTGGTTGAGCAGGCGCGGGGTTCCCTCCACCACGTAGCCGAGCGGGCCGCCGTTGGGGGACCGGAAGGTGGCCACGCTCGTGGTGTGGGTCTTGCGGACCCGACCGGCGGCATGGATCTCGTCGGCGAGCACCACCAGGACGCCCTGATCCCGCGTACTCGGGTGGGCAGCGGTCCGCACGGCCGCGAGGAGGTTCGCGGGCCCGTCGGCCCCGGCCAGGGTGGGGTTGCGCATCGCGCCTGTCACCACGACTGGTTGCGGGGCGGTGTGGAACAGGTCGAGCAGGTAGCTGGTCTCCTCGATGGTGTCGGTGCCCTGGGTGACGACGACGCCGTCCACCGTTCCCGAGGCCAGGCGCTTGTCGATCTCCGCGGCCAGATCAGTGAGGTCGGACAGACCCAGGGAGGCGCCGGGAAGCCGTCGAAAGTCCTCGACCTCGATGTCGACACCGGCCTCGGCCAGCCCTGGTACGGCCGCCACGAGCTGGGCCGCCGACAGGGCCGGAACCACCCCTCCTGACCCGTCGGAGGTCATGGCGATCGTCCCGCCCAGTCCGTACACCGCCACCCGAGGGCGGGACTCCTTCGCGAGCACGATTCTCCCTTCGCCGCAGGGTCTGTGAGGGGCAGCCTAACGCCCAGAGGAACCCGTCCGCCCGATGAACCGGCAAGCACGATCGACACCGGCCGTGGACAGCAACCGGCTGGACGGAGGAGCCAGTCCGGCGAACCCGTAGGCGCCGATCTGGGCGCACCGGGATACCAACCACGCCCAGTTCACGTCGAGATACTCAGCGAGGGAGCACAGTCTTCCCCTCGAGGTGTCAGCGCTGATCACCGAGTGAGCGTGTGCGTATCCCGTGACGTCCGTGTACTCGCGCAACGTTGGCGTGCTGTCCGTCATGTCGACGTGCCAGACACCGTCGGAACCGAGCCAGTTGGCGACGATCGCCTGCTCGCCAGGGTTGAGCACGAACCCTTCCACAGCCCCATAGGCCGGTTCGTCGGACACCTGAACCCGGATACCGAAGGACTCCATGAGAGCCGCGGTGAGCAGGAACAGGATCCGTTCAGCTCGTGGCGCCTTGCTCACCGTCGCCTCGGGAAGGCAGAACGATCGCGTGGCGCCTGACGGAAACCGGTTCGAGAGGGCCCGAAGGTAGTCGTGCTTGTGGGCGAAGAGCAGCCAGGTACTGGCCTCCTCTCCGGTGCGTTCCCGTGTCCAGAAGTCGGGTGCCGAGGTGAGCCGCTCAGACTGCTGAAGGATGTAGCGGGCGCAGAAATCCGAGCCCACCCACAACTGGGAAACCGCGGTCAGTTCGGCGACCATGTCCCGCCCCGCGGAGGAGCGGCGAAAGGCCGCGAACGCGTCGAGTTCCTCCCTCAGCTCCGTGATCAGCGCGTCGTCGTAGAGGAGCGCACTGTCCAGAGAACTGACCGCCCACAGCACTCCCAGGGTGAGATCGTCGAGCACGTAGGCGTCGGGGATGCGTAACCGGACGCGGTCCCCGCTGTGCCGTCCCTCCCGTCGCGCTCTTCGAGCCCGTCGCTCGTTCAGTGCGATCATCCGTCGGTCGTCTCCATCGCTGAGGCCGATCAGCAGTCGAGGCCGATGGTCCGCGCCCGACTGATCCTCCGGCGTCTCGACGAGGACATGGCCTGAACCGCGTGAGGCGTGGTGGATGCCCACCTCAACCGTGGCTCCTCCGAAGAAGGAACCCGGAAGGGCTTCGAGCGAGGCGCTCTCGCCGGGTGAGGCGTCCCCATTCCAGGTCCACAGGCTCTGCGTGGTGCCGGTTTCCGCCAGCGCGGACTCGTGACGCGGGGCAGGAATCAGCATCGCTGGCCGCCGACTTCTGACGAGCTCCTGGGCGCGGCCGAGGACTCCTCCCGTGTCGAGGACCTCATCGAGCTTCCGCGCCAGTTCCTCCGGGCAGTCACGCTCGGCGGTCTCGATCTTGCCGATCAGACTTCCGCTGGTCCACGCCTGTCGGCCAAGCTCCGCCTGCGTCAGGCCACGCTTCAGACGCCAGTGGCGCAGTTCCGCGCCGAACCAGTCTCTTGCCGAGCGGCCTGGTCGCAGTGTCTTCAGGGGTTGTGGCATCGCGGCACCTCCCGGGAGCACCCAAGCGGACAACGAGTGGTGTCCGCTTCAGCATCTCGACTCGGGCCAGCGAGCGCCACCAGATTGAAGAAGTGAGCCACGGAGGCGCGGGTTCCGTGAAGCAGCGGTATCCGCGCGATTCCAGGTCCGGGCTCCGTGGACAGCCGTGAAGGCATGGATGGACCTCAGCGAAGGAGGAAACGCCCCAGTGATTCAGGTGCCGACATCAATGCGGTGGTGCCGATGATGTGTGCCGAGCGACCGAAAAGCGTCGCCGTCACAGGGGTCAGCGGTTTCCTGGGATCCCACCTCGCGGAACGTCTCGTGCGTGAGGGAACGCGGGTCGTGGGGCTTGACCGGATCCCCGTGACACACGTACCCGATGCGATACGCGAACAGGTGGATTCTGCCTTGGGCACCGGCCTTGTGTTCGAGCGATGCGACCTGGCCACAGACGACCTCGTCCCGGCGCTGCAAGGCGTCGACACGGTCTTCCACCTCGCCGGTGTGAGCGGGGTCCGGGAATCGTGGGGGAGCCGATTCAGCGACTACGTCAAGGCCAACGTCCTCGGAACGCAGCGGCTCCTCGAAGCGTGCCGGACGGCGGGTGTCCGCCGGGTGGTCGTCGCGTCCTCGTCCAGCGTCTACGGTTCGGTGACGGGTCGACCCTCGCTTCCTGAGGACCCTCCCCACCCGGTGTCACCGTACGGGGTCTCCAAACTGGCCGTCGAACGTCTGGCTCTGGCCTACGCCGAGCGCTCGGATTCCAGCTTCGACGCCTGCGTTCTCCGCTACTTCACCGTGTACGGTCCGCGTCAGCGCCCGACGATGCTGATGTCCCGCGTACTCGAAGCCGCGTACACGGGGTGTCCGCTGACGGTGTTCGGCGACGGGCGGCAGCGACGGCACTTCACGTACGTGGACGACGCCGTCGAGGCGACGGTTCTGGCCGGTACGCGTGCGTTGCCGGGCTCCCAGGTGGTCAATGTGGCCGGGCCGCAGAGCGCCAGCGTCTCCGATGTGCTGGCAGTGGCCGAGTCCGTGGTCGAGGGTCCGATCCCCATTCGGTACATGGCTGACCGACCGGGGGACGTCTCCGCCTCCCAAGCGGACCTGAGCGCGGTCTCCACCCTGTTGGGGTACCGGCCCAGCGTCGACCTGATCAGGGGGATCACCGCTCACTGGGGGTGGTACCGAACGCAGGGCACGCGAGGGGCGCTTTCCACTGTGGGCGAGGTCGCGGCAGGAGGTGTCCGGTGATCTCGATCGAAGCCGCATCAGCCAACGAACTGTTCTCCGCCGCGGCGCACACGGTCATGTCGGAGGGAAGCCCCGTTGCTCCTCGGGGAGGAGCAACCAGGGAAGTCCTCGGAGCGCATCTCCTCCTGCGCGATCCCCGACGCCGACTCATCTCGGCCCCACCGATCAGGATCCTGAACCCCGCCTTCGCGGTGGCGGAAGCGGTCTGGATCCTCTCCGGAAGCGACGACGCCTGGATCTTCGACTACAACCGCCGCCTGGCCGAGTTCGCGGACGACGGTGTGCTCCGAGGCGCCTACGGCCCCCGGCTACGTCGGTGGCGCGGTGTCATCGACCAACTGGACCGAGTCCGTCACCTTCTCCTGGAGGACCCCGACACCCGACGCGCCGTCATCCAGCTCTACGACCCTGGCCTCGACTCCGCCCCGAACAAGGACGTCCCCTGCACCCTGGGATTCCGTTTCTTCCTTCGCGACGGGCGACTGCGGATGCACACCACCATGCGCAGCCAGGACCTGTGGCTGGGCTTCTGCTACGACGTCTTCACGTTCTCGGTCCTGCACGAGCTGATGGCCCACTGGGTCGGTGCCGAGCTGGGCGAGTACCACCACCATGTCGACTCCCTTCACCTGTACGCCGAGCACTGGGACGCCGCCCTCCGACTGCCTACGGCCCCTGCCCCCTCACCCAGGAGCGCACCGCTCGCAGTGGCCTGGGAGGACCTCGACACGACCCTGGCACGGACGAGAACAGGTGGTCCGCCGCTGCCGGCGGCCTGGGACCAGTTCGCCTGGACGATGCACAGCTACCGGCTCTGGAAGGCCGGAAACCACGGCGAGGCACGGAACCTGGCCCTCGCGATCCCGGGAGCCCTCGGAGCGGACCTCACCACCTGGTACGACCACCTCACCCGCCGCAGGAACGAGAGGAGGAACGGTGTCGACACGCCCACCCCTGGTGCTCGGCCTGTGCTCGGGCACTCATGACTCTGCTGCTGCGCTGATCAGCGGTGGCAAGCTCGTCGGCCTGGTCGAGGAGGAACGGCTCAACGGGGAGAAGCACACCCGAGCCTTCCCACGAAACGCCGTCGCCTGGCTCCTGGAGCACGCGGACGTAGCGGCCGACGAGGTCACCTCGGTCGCGTACAACTTCCAGCCGGGTCTCTACCGCGAAGGAGTGGTCTCCAGCCTCCCCCACCTCATCCGAAGCTCAACACGGAGCAGGGCCCTACCCCGGGCCAACAGCTTCAGGAAGGTGCACCGTCGGGCCACCGAACGGCTCGCGAACCTGGCGGACAGGTTTCCTCGGGCTGACGTCGTGGGCGTGGAGCACCACCGTGCCCACGGGATCTACGCGTTCGCCGCGTCCGGGTACGAGAGCGCCGCGGTGCTCGTTGTCGACTCCCTCGGCGAGACCACGACCACCTCGCTCGCCCGCGCGCGTCTGGAGGGTGACGGTGTCCGTTACGAGCCTGTGGCCCTGATCAGCGATCCCGCCTCCCTCGGATACGCCTACGGAGCGGTCACCCAGCACCTGGGATGGCGCCGGGGAGACGAGGAGGGAACGGTGATGGCCCTGGCCGCGTTGGGCGATCCCGCCCGTTACCGCGGCCTCTTCCAGAAGGGGATCCGTACGACGGGGGACGGGTTCGCCCTCGACCCGAGTCTCTTCCCACTCCGGGTCGTCTCCAGCCGATACCCCAGGTTGTCTCCCGCGTTCGTCGCGGCCACCTGTCCTCCCCGTGTCCCAGGTAGCGCGCTGCGAAGGGTTCACGCTGACCTCGCCGCCGCACTCCAGGAGCGGACCGAGCAGGTGATGGCTCACCTCGCACGCAGGGCCCGGGCTCTGACCGGGGAAACGCTCCTGTGCGTGGGCGGTGGTGTGGCGATGAACTGCCTGTCGATCGGCGCGATCGTCCGCGAAAGCGGATTCGAGGAGGTCTCCGTCCCGCCCGCGCCGGGAGACGCGGGTACGGCGGCAGGGGCCGCGCTCGCCCACCACCTCGACACAACGGGAACCCTGGCCAGCGGGGCCGCACGTCGCTGCTATCTCGGACCGGCCTATCCGGGAATCGAACTGGGAAGCCTACCGCGCGAGGGGCTGTCCGCCCACCTGGTCACCGACCCGGCTCGTCACCTCGCACGACGACTGGCCGATGGTCAGATCGTGGGCGTGTTCCAGGGGAGGCTGGAGGCAGGGCCTCGAGCGCTGGGAAACCGGTCGATTCTGGCCTCCCCGCTTCGTCCTGACGTCGTCGACCGTCTCAACTCGACCGTGAAGTTCCGAGAGTCGTTCCGCCCGTTCGCCCCCGTGGTACTCGAGGACAAGGCGGCGGACTACTTCACCCTCGGACAACCGTCTCCCTTCATGTCCATCGCCAGCGGCGTCACTCCGCTGGCACGGGAGACGATCCCGACTGTCGTGCACAGGAACGGCACCGAGCGGGTCCAGACGCTGAGCCGTCGACACAATCCGCTGCTCGCCGAGGTCCTGAGCAACTTCGCGGAGCTGACCGGCGTGCCCGTTCTGATCAACACCAGCCTGAACGTCAAGGGCAAACCGATCTGCGGAACCCCCGAGATGGCCCTGGACTGCCTGGAGACCTCGGGCCTGGACGCGCTGCTGCTCGAACAGTGGTGGGTGGAGAAGGCATGAGGATCGGCTACAGCTTCTGGGGCTTCCTCGGGAACGGCGTCACGGATACGCCCGACGGTGGGCGCAGCCACCGGCGTGTACTCGTCGACGGCCTGAACGATCGCGGTCACCACCTCGTCTTCCTCCAACCCAACCGTGACCTTGTCGAAGCTGGCGAGGACTTCACCGGCCGGTACACCTGGGACGAGCGTCTACCCACGATCGACGCGCTCCTGCTCGAATGGCGCTGGCCCATCGCCGGACGGAACGTCACCTCGTGCGCCAGCCCCGGCCACACCTGCGACCTGCACCGTCAGGAGGACCTCATCCGCGCCTACGTGCGTGGCCTGGGCCTGCCGACTCTGCTGTGGGACAAGGACCTGCGGTTGGCGAAGGACGACCCGATCCGGTCGCTTCCCAACATCACGGTGTGCGAAGCGGCGCTGTTCCCGAACGACGGGGCGCGATCCCTTCTCTTCCCCGTTCGCGACGCGCACATGGACGCCGCTGACCCCGAACTCCTCGCCAAGGCCCACCGAGACCTTCCACTGGTCTACGCGGGCAACCAGTACGACCGGGACGGCGCCTTCGACCGCTTCTTCGCTCCAGCGGCGAAGCGCCATCGTCACGTGGTCGTGGGGAAGTGGCCCCGCACCGACTTCTGGCCGCACGTCACCTTCCTGGGACGGCGGCCGTTCTCCGAGATCGAACCGCTTCATCGAAGGGCCCTCACCACCATGCTGCTCGCACCCGAGCGGTACGCGGAGCGCGGGCAGTTCACCCAGCGGCTCTTCGAGGCGGTGCTGGTCGGATGCCTCCCGATCGGAGCCTCGAACATGCGCGGCATTGACCAGGTCCTTCCCGAGGAACTCGTCGTGTCCGACGGCGTCGAAGCCGCCCGGCTGATCGAACACCTTGAACGGATCGCCAGAACGGCGCGCCACGCCCGATTGATCGCCGACTGCCTGGACCGTCTGGAACCCTTCCGGCTCTCCCGCCAGGTGCCGGTCATCGAGTCCGTTCTCGAACCGGCGGCCACCGACAGCGAAGGAGCACGCTGATGCCCCCGAACGTGGCGGCGAATCCCCTGCCCGGGGTCAGCCGTGTCGACAAGCTGTATCTGGAACTGCTGTTCCGCTGTAACTTCCGGTGCGGACACTGCTACCACGGCAGCGACCTGGACCGACCTGACGTGGTCCAGCTTTCCCAGGCGGTTCGGGCGTTGGAGTACTTCTCCAGCCGGTTCGCCTGCCGACAGGTGTGCTTCCTCGGCGGCGAACCCCTGCTGTACCCCGATCTCCCCCAGCTGCTGGCCGCCGCCAAGGACCTCGGATTCACCACGGAGATCTGCACCAACGCCTACAAGCGCCGCCAGGTCCTCGCCGACTGCCTCCCCTTCCTGGACCTGCTGAGAGTCTCCCTGGACGGCGGCACCGAGGAGACGCACGATCGGATGCGGCGCTCGGGATCGTTCACGGCGGTTTTCGACACCCTCACCTGGGCGAAGGATAACCAGCTCCCCTTCGGGGCGACGTGCACCCTGACGGCGCAGAACATCGCGACCGTTCCTGGGATCGCCCATCGACTCCACGAACTGGGTGCCCGCGAACTCATCCTGCACCGGCTGCGAGAGGTGGGCAACGTCCTCACAACCGCTCTGCAGCCGGTCTCCTGGGACCAGACACGGCGACTGCACGAGAACCTCGCGGATCTGAACCTCACCGGCATGTACGTGAACAGTCACATCCTCCTGCCCGAACGCTGTCCCGCTCCCCAGGGCGTCGTGGAGAAACTGGAGATCGCCCCGGACGGCAGGGTCTACCTGTCCTGCGCCGAGGTCGCCGGACACGGCCGAGACGTGCGCTTCGACTTCGACCGGGGTGTCCTCGTCGAGGCGCCCACCGAGGCCGGGGAGTGAGATGGTGCGTGTCCTGATCGAGTCACAACACAGCTTTCACTGGAGTAGCGTCGGAACCCATGAGGATCGCGATCATCGGCTGTGGAGGAAGTGGCAAGACCACCATCGGCCGTCGGTTGGCGGAAGGCCTGGATGCTCCGCTGACCCACCTGGACGTCCTGTACTACGACGACGAATGGAACACCCTGCCCAAGGAGAAGTTCGCCGCGATCCAGGAGGACCTGGTGGCCCAGAACCGCTGGGTGATCGACGGGAACTTCGCCTCCACCCTGCCGATCCGGCTCCGCCGCGCCACAACGGTGATCTTCCTCGACCTGAGCCCGATCACCTGCCTCACCGGGATCGCGCAGCGACGGCTCAGGTACGGCGGCGGACAGAACGACTCCACCGGGGTCTACGACCGCATCCACTGGGGCTTCATCAAGTACGTCTGGAACTTCCGCAGGACCATGGGGCCGCGGGTCCGCAAGCTCATCCTGGAACACGGGACCCACGCGGACGTGCACGTTGTTCGTACACGCCGCGCCGCCAACCGGCTCGTCGACGAGATCATCCGGACAGCGGGCACCGGAGGCTGACCGGGTGGGAGGCCACTCGTGCCTCTCACTAATCCCTTCCTCGACCCGGATCAGGTTCGGGGCGGGCTTTACGCCCGACCAGAGCGGTTGGCCTCACGAACCCACGCTCTGCTGAGGGCCCGTGTCAGCGGCACGCCGGTTGTCGATGTCCTGTCCCGTCTCCTCGACACCTGGCTCACCGTTCCGGTCCACGACGCACGGCTCCTGGACGCGGGGTGCGGACGAGGGACGACCAGCCGCGCACTGGCTGGTCTGGGTCCGGCGTCCCTCGTGGCACTGGACCTGTCACCCGGTCTTGCTGCCACGGCACGATCGAGACTTCCGCACGGCGGCCAGCGGGCCGTGGTCTCCGCTGATTTCCACCGGTTGCCGTTCAGGTCGAACGTCTTCGACGCGGCGATCGCGGCGTTCTGCCTCTACCACTCGTCCGACCCGACCGTCGCTATCAGGGAGATCAGCCGTTGCCTGAACGCCAGGGGTGTGTTCATCGCGGTCACGAAGTCGGAGGACAGCTACAGCGAACTCGACGAGGTGATCGCCGGTATCGGAATGGCCTCAGATATCGCTGATCGCCCCAGCCTGTACGCAGCGGCGCACAGCGGGAACATCCGCACGTTGGCGGCTCCCGTTCTCAAGGTCCAACAGGTTCTGCACGAAGAGCACCGGTTCCGGTTCGAGACGCTGGAACACCTGGCCAGATACCTGGTGACCACTCCGAAGTACGAGTTCGCCGACGCCATCGGTTCTGACCACCATTCCCTGGTCGAGGAACTGCGGCGCCGCGGGTGCCCCACTCCTCTTGCCGCGTCGTCCACCGTCTCCTACCTCGTGGGAGTCCCGGATGCGTGAGACCTTCACCAAGGAGTACCGGGATCCGACCAGGTCGAGAGCCGCGGTGTCCCATCACCGCTGGCTCCGAGATATGGGGGCTCCGGTCCCCGCTCTACTCGCCGCCTCCCCCGACGAGCTCGTGTTCGGGCACGTTGGCGGGGAACACTGCCGAGTCGCGGACCTGCCCGTTGTCGCGGAGCTGCTCGGGCGCCTCCACGCGGTGGCGTTCGAACGCCAACTGCACGAGGCTCGGCTGGGAGGGTCCT
>NZ_ANBC01000710.1 GCF_000341125.1 Nocardiopsis lucentensis DSM 44048
GGACTGCAACGTTCGAAACGTGCTCGTCGACGGGACCGACATCACCCTGGTCGACTTCGACGACCTGACCCTGGCCCCGTTCGGCTACGACCTCGCCAAGCTCCTGGTGAGTGCGGCCATGACCTACGGCCCGCTCACGCACTCCCTCTACACGCGGGTGCTCGACTCCTACCGCCACTCCGGCGAGAGCGCGGGAGGCCCAGAGAGCACCTGCTCCTGGAGCGACCTCGGCGACTGGATGGAGATCCACGGACTGTTCACCGCTCGCTATGTCGGTCGCAACGGCTACCGGTACCCGTGGCCGGAGGTTCGACCTTGACACCCAGCACATTCGACCATCCAGGAAGGCATCGGAAATGAAGGCCGATCTGCTGGAGCAACTCCACCACCCGGACCCCATCGGGGTCGACCTGGCCTTGTTCCGCACGAGGATGTACCGGTTCAGCGAGGACCGGCGCCAGTACGTGCTGGCGGAGGTACTGGAGGAACGCTTCATCGAGGGGCGGGTTCCGCGGAGAGCCACCCAGCGGTACGTCACCGCCTGCCTGAACAGCATTCGGAGCACCGGGGCCCCTCCTGCCTTCGAACCCGACATCCCCATCACGGAGGGGATCGACGTCGACGCCGAGCTCCGCGCCAGACGTCCCTTCGTTCGCTCGGGAACGGAGGCTCCGGTCAGGCCACAGCAGGTCGTCTGTGTCCTCGGAGCACCGCGCTCGGGCACCAGTCACCTGTACAACCTGCTGGCCCGACGAGGCCGGTTCGCGTACTTCACCACCGTGACGTGCTGGGCCTGGCCGGTACGAAATCTCGGGGTTCCGCAGAGGCGCCTGTTCGAGTCGATGCCCGGCGACGTCCTGCTCGTCGACAACAAGTCCACACGGATCATCCCGGGGCTGGTCATGCCCTACGAAGCCGAGGACGTCTACGCCAGGGCCCTACCGACCTATCGGCACCTCGCGGGCCACACCTACGAGATTCTTCCCGCCGAGCTCGGTGATGAGCGGCTGCTCAGGGACGCGATCAGCGCCCACACCCGTGTGTTCGGCAGGCCGAGATTCCTCACCAAGTCGCCCTTCAACGCGTTCAGGGTCCACCAGTTTGAACAGCTCTTCGGGCCGATCATCCGCTACATCCACATCGAACGCCCCCGGGCACAGGTCGCGGAGTCACTGGCCCGCAACCGTTTCGCGTTCCGACACGATGGTCGAGAGCTGACCGGTGAGGAAGCATATGACCTGTTCAGCTCAGCGATTCTCGCCAACGTTCCCCGGGAGCGATACCGGTCGGTGACGTTGGAGAGTCTTCGGATGGCACCGGAGCAGGTTGTCGCCGAACTCCTGGCCTGGATCGACAGCGAACCTGACAAGGAGTGAACGTGAACAAGATCGTCAAGCAGAGCACCCGATCCCTCCTGTTCGACAGTCAGCGGCGCTTGGTCCTCATCAAGCGCACCAAGCCCGGTCAGGATCCCTACTGGGTCGCCGTCGGCGGTGGGGTGGAGCCTGAGGACAGCAGCGTAGAGGCCGCCCTTCACCGTGAGGTCCTGGAGGAACTCGGCGGGCGGATCGATCGGGTTCACCAGGTCTTCCTCGTCACCGACGAGCTTGAGCACGGCATTGGCCTTCAGCACGTTTTCGCGGCTCGGCTGACCTCTATGGACCTGGCCGCGCGCAACGGGCCCGAGTTCGTCGAGCCCGGGCGCGGTACCTACGAGGTAGTCGCCATCCCCGCTACGCAGGAGGCGCTCTCCACTCTCCGCCTGCTCCCATCGCAGTTGGCCGAGTTCGCTCGAGCGAACATCCACGGCTTGGTGGAACTCGTGGACCAGGAGGACAGGACGGGTGAGAGAGGCAAAGAGCCGTGACCGTGAGGAGCCGGCTGGTCCTCAGAGACGACGGATCCGCGCGACGTGTCGGTGGACGGACTGGCCACTGTGCGCGGATTCTTCTCTGAGAACCGGTCGGATGTCTTCCGAATGCTGTCAACTGACGAGCACGCCGCGAGGGTCCCCGCTGCGCAGCTCTCCGGCCTCGACCCCGAGCTTGAAGGCATCCCACTCGGCCTTCGTGTAGACGAGCACGGGGGAGTTCGGGGCGCCGGTGTCGGTGAGGGTGAAGCCGCCGTCGGGGAGGAATCCGAGGCTCAGGCGTCCGAAGTCGGTGGTGCCGCGCGCGACCCGGTCGAGGAAGTACTCCCAGTCGTCGTTGGGGACGGTGAGCGTGGGGCCCGTGGGGTTCTTCGTGTCACCGATCTCGATCACGCCCGCGCGCGGGGTCCGGACCTGGACGCACGTCGCCCCTGTACTGCTGAAGCTGGACTTGGTCCATCTCATCGGGTGCCCTCCAGAATCGCCGTGATGACTTCGGCTGACTGTACCGGGGAGAGCGCGGCGGACTGGATGTGGTCGTAGGTCGCCTTGTAGATGGCCAGTTCGGTCACTCCTTCGACGTAGGTGTTCATGCCTCGGCTGTCGATGTAGACCACGGGAGGTAGGTGGTTCCCGGCGTCGAGGATCGCGAAGGCGCCGTCCAGTCCAGCGTGCGCACCGGCGGACTCAGGGACGACCTGGATGTTGACGTTGGGCTTCTGTCCCATCGTGAGCAGGTGGCGAAGCTGATCGTCGCGGATCTCCTGGCTGCCGAGGACGCGTCGGAGCGCGTACTCCTCGACGATCGACCACAGCTGCAGAGGGTCCGTTGCTCGGTGCAACGTCTGTTGGCGTTCCAAGCGGAGTTGTACGAGGTGGTCTACCTGGTCGGGAAGCAGCAACGGGTTGGCGGAGATCAGGGCGCGGGCGTACTCGGGGGTCTGGAGGAGCCCGGGGATCAGGTAGGGATGCCAGTCCTTGATACCGACCGCGATCTCCTCGAGTCCCAGGTACCTCTCGAAGTTCTTGCCGGGCAGCTCCTGCTCGAACGTGGTGGTGCGGTTGCGGCGTGGTCGTCGGGACTGGGCTCCGAGTTCGATCAGGGTGGGGCGGACGTCGTCGCTGACGTTGAGGACCTGGAAGAACAGGTGGAGGTCGGCCTTGGAGACCGCGGCCTGCCCTCGTTCGATCTTCGACAGTTTGGCCGCCCCGAACCCCATCTGCTTGGCGACCTCGGCCCCACTCAGTCCGGCCTCGTCCCTGAGCTGCTGGAGCGCCTTGCCGAGCAGTAGGCGGCTGGCGATGGGGCCGTGCTGCTCTTGGGGCATGGGGCGGTCCCTCCTGCGGGTCATGTGACACTCCGTCCTCCCCCCAGTATCCCTCTGTCCCGTCTCCTCGCGGACATGTTCAGAAGATCTCTTGGAAATTTCCAAAAGGCTATTGCGAGGAAACTTCCTCTGACGCATCATCGATGTCAGCGCTCAGTGCCTCCGGTGTCACGTTCGGTGCTTCCGGGGCGTGCGCGCCGGTCCGGGGGAGCGCGATGTGGTCACGCGCGTTCCCGCGTTCTTGCGACTGAGGAGATCCAGCCATGAGCCACTCCAACGCACCAGCCCCAGATCAGCCGCCCGATGGGTGCCTCATCCCTCGGCCGCGGTGCGGTCAGAACGAGGATCGCCGAGCTGTGGCGGGACTGCCGATGCGCGTGAGAAGCGGACGTCCGGGGGTGGCTGCCGCGTACTTCGACGGGACCCCGGAGCAGGTCGGCCGGATCCGAACCTGGTGCGCGGGGGCCACCGGGTTGGACGAGACGGAGACCGCCCCGGTCGAGTTGGTGATCAGCGAGCTCGTCACCAACTCCGTCCTGCATTCGGCCTCGGGCGGCCGGTGCGGGCGGGTCAAGGTCACCGTGGAGGTCATGCCCGGCCAGATCGTCCTGGTCTCCGTGACCGACGACGGTCCCCGGGCTCTGCGCCCGATCACCGTGCCCACCCTGGCTGACCATGTGGACGACGCGGAGGAATGCGGACGTGGGCTGCGCCTGGTGGCGGCGCTGGCGGAGAAGTGGTGGTGGACCGGTTTCCGTGGCGGTCAGCTGACCGTGTGGGCGCTGATCGACCCCCACCGCGACCTGGACGCCTGAACGCCGCCAAGTACGTGCCGCCACGACGGGAAGCGCAGCCCGATCAGGGCCAATGACACCCGCCTCAGCGGCAGACGCGAAGATGCCCCGATCGGTGTTGGAGCACCGAGCCGGGGCGTGATCAACCACCTGAATGCAGCAGGAGGATGACCGTGCAACACACTACCGGCCGCCACCGCAGGCGGCATCGAACCCTCGCGGGACAGCTCTGGGCCCTCGCCGCAGCGGCCCTGGCGACTGCCCTGGCCTTCGTGTTCGTCCCCGACCCGCCGAGGCGCGAACCGGTCGCGATCACCCCGCCGCCCGAACCGCCCCGAATCCCGGCGCCGCGCACCAGCACGAGCAGCGCGCAGGAGCTGGCAGCCCCGGACGTGAACGACCTCGACGAGATCGGCGGTGCGCTCGTCCGTCCCTACATGCTCCCCAGGCCACAGGTCCCCCGGCCCCGACTCCCTGAGGGCGACCTCCTGGCAGCGCCGACGGAACGGGCACCCGACGACCTGGGTGACCTGGCAGCCGTCATCCGCACCTACCTCAACACCGTCGGCTGAGGGGGCAGACTATGAACGCAACCGTTCTCGCACCACCTGTCCGCGCCGTGACCTGGTGGGACCACCGCGTCTACACCGCGAACCTCGCTCAGGTGGGCCTGGTGCGCCGTGACCTGGCGGCTGACCTGACGGGGTTCGACTCCGACCTGGTGGACACCATGCAGCTGTGCGCGGCCGAGCTGGCCGCCAACGCCGTCAAGTACGCGCCGGATGGATCGGAGTTCCTCCGCGCCCTGGCAATGCCGACCCCGGCCACGCTGTGGCTGGCGATCGTCGACGAAGGCGGTGGGATCAGCCTGCCGCGCATCCCGACCGATCGCACCGTCGAGGACTGGGACATGGCCGAGGGGCAGCGCGGCCTGGCGCTGGTCGACATCCTCGCCGAGGAATGGGGCTACTACCCGGTGGGACCGGGCGGCCCTGAACTCGGTATCGGGGTGTGGGCGACCTTCAACGTCGCCTCCGACCAGGCCCCGGACGGGCTGGGGAGGTTTGTCCTCGCACGCTGATTGGTTGCTTGACCCTGGTAGAGACCGGGCGGTGCCCACGGTGGGTGCCGCCCGATCTCGTGTACTCAGGGAGGTGCCAGACCGTTGCCCCTCCTCCGCATCCAACTGTGTTTTCGCAGGATGCCGAGTTGGACATCCCGGTTCTGTGATCTTGTCCACAACCTTTCGCTGGCGAGCTGTCCGAAACCGCTTGTGGATAGGGCATTCAAAGAGCTACGTTCACCATGATCGCTAAGAGTGATTGGTTAATCACTCAAAGGAGTGCTTCTTGGTGTTGCGCGGATTTGTGCTGCCCGCTCTCGGTCTTGTCCTCATGTCGGGGTGCTCCGTCGAGAGTTCGACGGACGCCGAACCAGTCGTCCAATCCTCAACAACCCCAGTGGAAACGGAACCTTCGGAGGTGACTCCAGAGGACGAAGCCATGGCCGTTTACCTGCGGTTTTGGGGCGCGATCGTGCTGGCTTCGGAGGAGATGGACCCGGACCACCCGGAGTTGGCGGAACACGCCACCGGCCAGGCGCTGGAGTTGGCGCAACAGGGTGTCCAGGGGGTGGCCGATGCGGGCTACGGCATGGAGGGCGAGCCTGTTCCCGCACCCGAGGTGATCTCAGCCGAGCCAACCGACGATCCGACCACGGTGGTGATCAGGGACTGCCAGGGCGCGGGTGACTGGAGGGTCGTCGGGGAGTCCGAACCCCGATCAGACAATGTCCGCATCGATGCCAAGGTCACTCGCGACGTCTTCTCCTGGTGGGTCACCGAGATGCAGGTGTGGGGGGATGACTCGTGCTGAGCCTGGTGCGCCTCCTGGCCGTCGGATCTCTGGCCCACCTGCTGGTCGCCCCACTTCCAGCAGCCCCGTTTCCCACTGACGCGGACTTCAAGGGCAATGTCTCCTGCGAGGCGACCGGCTGCACAGCCTTCGCGGAGTCCCACCAGCAACGCGGCCCGTCCGGTGGTGGTTCGCGATCCGGGAACGGTGGCGCGCTAGCCGAGACCTCCTCCGAACCAGCGTGCGAGGAGGGCGAGGACAAGGCGGTGTGGACCTGTACGGCGTGGGTGGAGCCCGCATCGGGCAGCGAGGAGCCGACCATCAGCCCGCGCGCCGTCGCCGAACAGTCGCGGGCCTCCATGTCGCTTCCTCGGCTGTCGGTCGATGCCTCGCCCGGTTTCGACGCGACGTCGATCGTTCACTTCCCCCTCTGGCTCTGGGTGGACGGCGCCCAGTGGGAACCGGTCAGCGCGACGGCGTCGGTCTCGTCCGGTTCGGTGACGGTGACCGCCACGCCGGACACCGTCCGGTGGGACATGGGAGACGGCACGGTCGTCGAATGCGACGGCCCTGGCACCGTCTTCTCCGCCAGCTTCGATGACGCCGGAGCCCCCTCGCCCGACTGCGGCCACACCTACACCCGCGCCTCCACCGGCCAACCGCACGGACGGTTCCCCGTCACCGCCACCCTCACGTGGACCGTGGAGTGGACGACCACCACCGGCGGCGGAGGATCCCTGGACCCGTTGACGACCAGCGCGTCCAGAGGCGTCCGGGTGCGCGAGGTCCACGCTCTGGTGACCGGCGGCTGAGAACCCCACGGACGGAGAAAACGTGACGACGACGGTGAACGAACCCCACACAACCGGTCGAGTCAGAGGGAAATCACGCCTGACCCCGGTGCGCCGCCGGGGGTGGAAGCGGCCCTTCGCCGGGATCGCGGTCGTGTTCCTGGGTGGAATCGTCGCCGCCTGGGCTGCGGCACACGAGGAGGAGCGCGTCCCCATGCTGGTCACGGCCACCGACATCGCGGCCGGTGACGTACTGACCGACACCGACGTCCGGGTGGTGCACGCCCTGGGCGTGGAGGCCCTGGACCTGGTCCCCGCTGACGGCGTCGTCGGCGCGACGGCGGCGGTACCGGTCCCCGCCGGGACGGTCCTGACCGAACCGATGCTCGCCGACACCACCGACTGGCCCGGCTCCGGGCAGGCCGTGCTGTCGGTCGACGCCCCACCCGGGATGTTCCCGGTCTCCGCGCGTGAGGGCGCTCCGCTGCTGATCGTCGGCGGCGGGAACGGTGACGAGTCCGAGGACGGCGAGCTGCTACCCGCACGCCTGCACTCGGTGGGGGACGAGGGGGAGTTGAGCGGCTCACGGGTCATCGAGCTGCTCGTGGACGTCGGCGACGTCGCGGAGGCGGCCCGGGTCGTGAATGAACCGGGGACGCGCCTGGCGCTGACGCCCGGGCAGTAGGACAACGGATCGACGAGGGGAAACGCATGATCATCGCGGTGTGCTCGTTCTCGGGCGCTCCAGGGGTCACCACCCTGGCGACGGGGTTGGCGGCCTTGTGGCCCGCCGGTCCGCTCACCGTCCCGGTGCTGGTGGAAGCCGATGTCAGCGGGGGCGACCTGACCACCTGGCACCGGATCACCGGTCGCCCGGGGCTGGTCTCGCTGGCGGCGTCCGTGCGCGCCAGCTCGGACCCGGTCGTGGTCCAGGAGGGGGGAACTCGGCGGGTCCTGCTCCGCCACGCCGC